>CAZKWG010000047.1:0-19636 GCA_964556105.1 uncultured Enterobacterales bacterium
TGCCGGGCGCGCGCTGCGCGACCGGTGACGTGATCGCGACCACAGAGAAGGCCGTTACTGACGCTCAACGCAACGCTCTGAGCAGAGCCATCCGGGATGGGAGATCATTACCGGACGTTGTGAATCGGCTTCGAGGCTCTCGCGACCAGGGGGTCGGACAGAGCGAGGTGGCCGAGGCGCTGGACATCCTCAGGGCCCACCCCTCATCGGAGGTCGTGAGGGGTGTGAACAGGTGTCCAGATTTGGTGTCAGGTTGATCGCATTTTGTTTTCCAGAACATCATCTTTATTTATTACTATATCCAAATACTTAGCATCATCGATAACTAACCATAAAACTAATATATTGAAGAAAACAAAATGAGATCAACCTGACACCTTACAACCACAATTCTCCCCCTCTTCTCTCACCACCCTCCGTCCTATGCCGCTCATAGCCGTCCCCCGACCCGCGCGTAGCAGGCCCGCGCCCAGTCGCTCCACCCGCCCTCCTCGCGCAGCCGGACCTGCTCGTCCTCCAGCAACACACCGCCCACCCGGCCCTCCAGCAGGACCAGCTTCTGCTCCACCCGCACCCGCCGGCAGAGCGGGCGGTCCACCGACGCCAGCGCGCGCACCGCCTCGGCCTCGCGCCGCGCCGGGAGCACCAGCGCCACCCGCGGCGCCGCCCGCGCCATGCCGGCGACGATCTCGGAGAGCCCGCCGTTGAGCTCGTGCCGCGCCGCCGCCCGCAGCGGATCCGGCGGCAGCGGGCCCTCGCCCAGGCGCCAGAACGGGGGATTGCTCAAGGCCAGCGCCACCGGCGCCGCCGCCCGCGCCCGGATGTCCTGGACCTCGAAGGCCACGTCGAGCCCGCTCTCCCTGGCCGAGCGCCGCGCCAGGGTGATCCACTCCGGGTGGAGGTCGATGCCCTCGCCGACCAGCCCCTGCCGCGCCAGCAGCAGGGTGATGATCCCGGAGCCCGTGCCGACGTCCAGGAAGGAGGCGGGACGCTCGCCCGCGAGCGCGAAGGCGGCGAGCAGGAAGGGGTCCAGGGAGAAACGGAACCCGCGCCGCGGCTGCCAGACCCGCAGGCCAGGGACAGGCTCCTCGCAGCTGAGATCGTTTAAGTTCAAACGAATATCTCTAGCTGGCCGCCGAGGGCGCCACCTCGGCCCCGACGTCCTTGCGGTAGTCCGAGCCCTCGAAGCCCACGCCCGGGACGAGCCGATAGGCCCGCGCCCGCGCCGCCGGCAGGCGCGGCCCGTAGCAGGTCAGCCCGAGCACCCGCCCGCCGTCGGCGAGCAGCTTCGTCCCCTCTTTGCGCACGCCGCTGTAGAAGACCTGGGTCATCGGATCGTCCACCGGCAGGCCGCGGATCGGCTTCCCGCGCGCCGCGCCGGCCGGGTACTCGCCCGCCACGACCATGATGCAGCAGGCTCCGCCCTCCTTCCACTGGATGGGCACGTCGGGCAGCGCCCCGCGCGCCGCGCCGAGCAGCAGGGGGACGATGTCCTGGTCGAGCATCATCATCAGCGGCTGGGTCTCGGGATCCCCAAAGCGGGCGTTGTACTCCAGCACCTTCGGGCCTTGAGGTGTCAGCATCATGCCGGCGTAGAGCACGCCGCGGAAGGGCGTGCCCGCCTCGGCCATGCCGCGCACGGTGGGGTCGAGCACGGTGCGCTGGATCTCCGCCATCATGTCGTCATAGGGCAGGGGCGCCGGGCAGATGGCGCCCATGCCGCCGGTGTTCGGCCCACGATCGGCGTCGAAGCGGCGCTTGTAGTCACGACAGGGCAGCAGGGGCACGGCCCGTCGCCCGTCGCAGATGGCCAGCACGCTCAGCTCGGGCCCGGTCAGGATCTCCTCGATCACCACCCGGTCGGCGGCGGCGCCCAGCGTCCCGCCCATCAGCGCGTCGATGGCGTCGTGGGCCTCGCGCTCGCTCCAGGCGACGACGACGCCCTTGCCCCCCGCCAGCCCGTCGGCCTTGATCACGCAGGGGCCGCTGATCTCCTTGTGGGCGGCGGCGGCGCTCTCGCAGACCGTCCAGCGCGCGGTGGGGATGCGGTGGCGGGCCATGAAGTCCTTGGCGAAGCTCTTCGACCACTCCAGGCGCGCGGCGGCGCGGGTGGGGCCGAAGGCGGCGATCCCCCGCTCCTCCAGGCGGTCCACCAGCCCCTGGGCCAGCGGCGCCTCTGGCCCGACGACGACCAGGTCCACGCCGGCCCGGTCGGCGAACTCGACCACGTCGCCCTCCACCCGCTCCCAGGCGGGCGAGAAGCCCGGGTTCTCGTGGGTGACGGAGATGCGCGTGACCAGCGGGCTCTGGGCGATCTTCCAGGCCAGGGCGTGCTCGCGACCGCCACCGCCGACGATGAGGACTTCCATGCGCGCCTCGCGGAGAGAGCGCGGGGAGTATCGGGGGACTGGGGGCGGAGCAAGGCCCGGCGGTGTCCACCGTCTTAGGCAGAGCCTGTAGGGGGACTCGAACCATGAGAGAGCGACACATCGGCGCGACCGCGCTCCACCCCGAGAGCCTGATGATGGGGTACGCCTATGACCCCCGGCTCTCCGAGGGCGCGATCAAGACGCCCCTCTTCCTGACCTCCACCTTCGTCTTCGAGAGCGCGGAGGAGGGGAAAGCCTTCTTCGAGCTGGCTTATGGGCTGCGTCAGCCCAACCCGGGCGAGGAGCAGGGCCTCATCTACAGCCGGCTGAACAACCCAGACCTGCAGGTGGTGGAGGAGCGGCTGACCCTCTGGGACGGCGCCGAGGAGGGGGCGCTCTTCGCCAGCGGCATGGCGGCCATCGCCACCAGCCTGCTGGCCGTGCTGCGGCCGGGCGACGTCGTCGTGCACAGCGACCCCCTGTACGGCGGCAGCGAGTACCTGCTCAACGTGGTGCTGCCCCGCTTCGAGATCACCGCGCTCCCCTTCGCCGCCGGCGTGCCCTTCGCCGATATCGAGGCGGATCTTCGCGCGCGGCTGGACGGCCGCCGCGTCGGCGCCATCCTCATCGAGACCCCCGCCAACCCCACCAACGCGCTGGTGGACATCGGGGCGGTGGCGGCATTCGGGCGCTCGCTGGAGCGGGACGGGCAGCGGCCGGTCTTCATGGTGGACAACACCTTCCTCGGGCCCGTCTTCCAGCACCCGCTGCAGCACGGCGCCGACCTGGTGATCTACTCGGCGACCAAGTTCATCGGCGGACACAGCGATCTGATCGCCGGGGCCGTGCTCGGCTCGCGCGAGCAGATGGCGCCCGTGCGCGCCCTGCGCACCTTCCTCGGCACGATGGCCGGCCCGCACACCGGCTGGCTCATCTCGCGCAGCCTCGAGACGCTGAAGATGCGCATGACCGCGCAGATGAAGAACGCCCGCTACGTCGCCGCCTTCCTGGACGAGCACCCCAAGGTCGCCCGCGTCCACTACCTCGGGCTGCTCAGCGAGGGCGACCCGATGTTCAGCCTCTACCGCCGGCAGTGCCACGCGCCCGGCTCCATCGTCGCCTTCGACATCGAGGGCGGCGAGGCGGCGGCCTTCCGCTTCCTGAACGCCCTCTCCCTCTTCCGGCTCGCCGTCAGCCTGGGCGGCACCGAGTCCCTCGCCGAGCACCCCGGCACCATGACCCACGCCGACGTCAACGCCGAAGATCAGCGTCGGATGGGGATCACCCCCGGCCTGGTGCGCCTCAGCGTGGGCGTCGAGCACTACGAGGATCTGCTCGCCGACATCGCGGCGGCGCTGGAGAGGGCGTAGCGAGCCTGACGCGCTCAGCTCGGGAAGGTCGCCCAGTACAGGCCCTGCTCGTCGGTGTCCGGCGCCTCACCGCCCGCGTCGCGCAGCCAGCCGATCACCTCCGCGCGGCGATGGCGGGACTGGTGCTCCGGCGTGATGTTGTCGTGAAAGACGAAGACGAAGCTGCGCCAACGCTCGGCCAGGCTCAGGCGCTTGATCACCGCGTAGGGGCGGTCCACCATGGGCGCGGAGATGGTGCTGCGGCTGATCCACCACAGCAGGGGGAAGGTGAGCGTCACGGCCACCCGCACCGCGGACAGGCGCCGCGCCGGTGTCAGCAGGTGGCCGCGCCCGAAGAAGACCAGGTCGCGGAACAGGTAATAGCGGGCGTGCCACGGGCTCTCGGAGGCGTGGGGGAACATCCAGATGGCCAGCTGGCCCCGCGGCGCCAGGGTGGAGCGCAGCGCCGCCAGCCCCCCCACCGGGTCGGGGATGTGGTGGAGCACACCGTAGCTCCAGGCCCGCGCGAACCTGCCCTGACGCAGGGGCAGGTTCATCACGTCCGCCTGCACGATGTGCAGGTTCGGCAGATCGCGCGCCGCCGCCGCCACCGCCTGCACGCTGTCGGCGATGTCCAGGGCCAGCACCTGCAGCTCCGGCCAGGCGCGCGCCACCGCGGCGGCCTTCTCGCCCGAGCCACAGCCGGCGTCCAAGGCCCAGCTCCCCGGCGCAGGCGGCGAGAAGCAGTTGTCGAAGATCCAGTGCATCAGCGCGGCGGGATCATGCCCGTAGAGCTGCCCGTCCCGCTCGAAGCCCCCCAGCAGCCGCTCGTACCACTGCGCGGTGAAGGCCTCCCGCGCGGCGGTCTGGCCCTCGACGAAATTCGGCGTCCCATCGACGACAGGCCAGGAGCGCCCGCAGGGCGTGCAGCTCAGGGCCCCGTGCTCAATCCGATCGGCGTCGCTGTCGGCGACCAGCGGGCCACGACAATGAGGGCAGGCCAGGACATCGAGGAGGACGCGTCTCATGAACCCTCAACTTTACACCGGCGCGAAAGGCCACGGGGAGCCCGCAGCGCAAGGATCGTACCCTCAAACCCGAGCGATCGCGCCAGAGGGCTCGTCAACCCCCAGATAACGGAGCAGCAGCCGCGAGAGCTCCGTGGCGAAGCGAGGGTCGGCGAGGAGCGCGGGCTGCTCGAAGAGCGCGGCGTGGATGGCGCTCTCCGCGGTCGTCACCAGCAGGAAAGCGGCGATGGCGGGGTCTCCCACCCGCAGCTCCTCGCGCCGCGCCTCGAGCAGCGCCTGCACCAGGGCCCTGGCGCGCTCCTGGGTCTCTCGCAGCGCGTCCACCCCGAGATGGAGCACCTGCTGCACCAGCGCGAGGTGCAGGGCGGGATCCATCGTGTGGGCCGCGATCATGCCGCGCACGAAGTCCAGCACCGCGGCCGCGATGTCGCCGCCCAGAAAGCGCGCTCCCGTGCTCTCCAGCAGGGCGACCATGGCCCCCGCATGCTCCTGAGCGACCGCCAGCACCAGCGCGTCCTTGTTGGGAAAATACTGGTAGATCGTCCCGATGCTCACGCCGGCCACCTCAGCGATCCGGTTGGTCGAGGTCCTGGCGTAGCCGTCCGAAGCCAGAACGCGAGCCGTGGCCTGCAGCAGCACGGCGACCGTCTCCTTCGAGCGGCGCTGGCGCGGGAATTTCCGAACTTCGACCACCGTTTGCTGGGTCACCACGGCCTCCCGCGCGAACGCGAGTAGAAATATGAGCTACTACTCAGATATTAGATCCGCCAGAGGCGCGCCACGCCTCCCGGAGGTCCGATGTCCGAGCTCACCCACGAGACCGCCCTGCTGCCCCGCGCCCGCGCCCCGCTCCCCCCCGCGCTGCCGACCTGGAACCCGCTCGGCCACGTCTTCGCCTTCCGCCGCGACGCGCCCCTGCTGTTCCTGCGGGGCGCGCTGCAGGGCGACGCGGTGCGCATGCGCGTGGGCGACCGCCACATCTTCGCCTTGTACCACCCCGATCACGTCAGCCACGTCCTGGTCGGCAACGCCGCCAACTACACCAAGCGCACCCGCGGGTACGAGGCGCTGCGCGCGCTGCTGGGCCAGGGGCTGCTGACCAGCGAGGGCGAGACCTGGCGTAAGGAGCGCCGGATCGTCCAGCCCGCCTTTCAGGTCACCCGCATGGCCGGCTTCGCCCGCACGATGGCGGTGGCGACGCTGGAGCTCGCGGAGCGCTGGGAGACGGCCGCGCGCGAGGGCCAGGTCCTGGACATGGCGGCGCAGATGAGCCAGCTCACGCTGCGCATCGCCGGCGAGACCTTCTTCAGCATGGACATCTCGCAGGCCTCCGGCGAGGTCGGCCAGGCGCTGGACACGGTGCTCTCGGGCTTCATCCGCGGCGTCCTGAACCCGCTGGCCGCCCGCCTGCCGCTGCCCGCCACCTTCCGCCACCGGGCGGCGATCCGCACCCTGCACGCCGTGGTCGACGACATCGTCCGACGTCGCCGCGCCGCGCTCGCGAGCGGTCAGGCCGCCGGCAACGACCTGCTCGGCATGCTGCTCGCCGCCCGCGACGAGGAGACCGGCGAGGGCATGAGCGACGCCCAGCTTCGCGACGAGATCCTCACCATGCTCCTGGCCGGGCACGAGACGACGGCCAACGCGCTGGCCTGGACCCTCTACCGGCTCTCCCAGCACGCCGACGTGGACCAGCGACTCCATTCTGAGTTGATGACCACCCCCGAGGGCCCGATGAGCCAGGAGAGCCTCTCCCAGCTTCGCTGGCTCGATCTCACGCTGCGGGAGACCCTGCGGCTCCATCCCCCTGCCTGGGTCGAGTCACGCAAGGCCATCGCCGACGACGAGGTGGGCGGCTACCGCGTCCCCGCTGGCGCCTTCGTCTTCCTCAGCCAGTACGCCATCCACCGCAACCCGCGCCTCTGGACGGACCCCGAGCGCTTCGATCCCGAGCGCTTCCTGCCCGAACGTCAGACCTGCCCCGACGGCAGCCCCCGCCCGCGGCTGGCCTGGTTCCCCTTCGGCGCCGGACAGCGCAAGTGCATCGGCGAACACTTCGCCATGATCGAGATGAAGATCGTGCTCTCCATCCTGGCTCGCCGCTTCTCCTTCTCCCTCCTCCCCGGCCGTCGGGTCGAGCACGAGGCCACCGTCACCCTCCGTCCGCGAGGAGGCCTGCCGATGCGGGTGGCTCGCCGCGCGAGCCTGAGGGGATAGATCCTCTCCCATGACCCTCCTGGCGCTCCTCCTCCTCGCCTGTGCCGAGAACACGCCCAAAGAGGGCGAGCCGGACCCCTCGCCGGACAGCGCCGCGCCCGACACGGGCGAAGCCGACACCGCCGAGGGCGACACCGCGGACAGCGCCGCGCCCTTGAGCGGCACGGCGACGGCCCTGGTGAACCCGTACAACCCCATGAGCGCGATCGTGACCGTAACGCTGAGCCAGGACGCGCAGGTCGTGGTCGCCTACGGCGAGGGCGCGCTCACCCACAGCACGCCCGCCGTGAGCGTGGCCGCCGATGAGCCCACCGAGATCGTCGTCCTCGGGCTGCGCGCCGATCGCACGTTCACCCTGCAGGCCCGGTCTGGCGAGGGCGAGGCGCGCTGGGAGAGCGAGGCGCTCATGCTGAGCACAGCGCCGCTCCCCGCGCTGTGGCCCGTCTGCACGCCCACCTTCTTTGCGGACGAGGCGGAGTTCGACGCCGACGAGGTGATCTGCACCAACGGCTCCATGTCCGACGGCACGACCATGTACATGTGCCTGGATCGCTGGGGCGAGCCGGTGCTGAGCCTCAGCACGGAGGAGAACGACTCGCTGATGTCCATGCGCCCGCTGCGCTCGGGAGGCTGGGCCGTCAGCTCGCTCACCACCTCGAAGGTGGCCCTCTTCGACCAGCGCGGCGCCCAGATCGCCCGCTACGGCCCGAGCTGGCTCGCCGACCAGACGCGCTTCACGCACGAGTTCATGGACTCGCACGAGATCTACGAGATCCCCTCGGGGCGGTGGGCCGGCGCCATCGCCTTCTTCACCAGCACCTACGAGTGGCACGAGGACGGCACCTTTCAGATCGGCAACGGCCTGGTCGTGATGGACCCCGCGACCGAGGAGATCCTCTACGACTACAGCTTTCATGGCGAGGTGGGCGACGGCGAGCCGATGGATCCGCTCGTGCCCTACACCCGGAGCGGGCACGGCGACTACGCCCAGGACTGGACCCACGCCAACACCCTGCTGCACCACGCCGATCCGGACGGGCGAGAGTACTTCCTCGTCTCGCTGAAGGCCCAGGACTGGATCGTCAAGCTCTACCCGGACACCGACGAGATCGCCTGGAGGCTCGGCTTCGAGGGGGACTTCGCGCTGGTGGACGATCTGGACGCCGCCTCGCCCGCCGCCGTGTCGCCCCTCGACTGGTTCTATCAGCAGCACGGCATGGTCTTCGTGGCGCACGAGGGGTCGCGCACGCGCCTGCTCCTGTTCGACAACGGCTTTCCGCGCAACGACGGCGACGGCTACGACCTGATGCTGGCCTACAGCCGCATCCTGGAGATCGCCTACGACGAGGACACCTTGCAGGCGAGCGTGGTCTTCGCCTATGGCGAGCCCTCGGGCGACGAGGATCCGCCCCTGTTCTCCGACACCTGCGGCAACGCCGAGCTGCTCCCCGGCGAGGCGGCGGTGATGGCCATGGAGGGTCAGACCGACCGCGCGCTCGAGGTCAGCTACCCGGACGGCGAGCCCCGCTGGGAGATGACCTGCGAGAGCGTCGAGTGGTGCTCCTACCGCGCCCAGTACTACCCAGACCTGTACACGCTCGCCTGGGATGACCGCTGATCCTCTGCGGGAGCGCCGGTCGGGAGATCCATCGCCACCCGACGAACGCTGGCCTCCGCATGCCGAAGGGCCGCCTCCCGCGCGCCCTCGGGGAGCACCCCCGCCGCGCCGAGCGCCTGCACGGCATCGGCGATCATCCCGTCAGACGCCGTGATCAGCGCCGCGAGCTCCGCCTCGATCTCGCCCTCTTCGGCGCCCAGGGCCGCGCGGATCAGGCGGCGGGCCAGCTCAGGGCCACGATGGCTCTGGACGGTCTCGAGGTTTGCGAGGAGCGACCGACGCTCCTCCGCTGAGAGCAGCGGCGCGGCGCGGAGCATCGCCGCGGCGTAAGGCCACACCATGCCGGACCATTCCAGCGGCGGCTCGGACGCCAGCAGAGCCGGGAGCGCCCGCGCGTCGCCCAGCAGGACGAGGATCTGCGCGAGCTCCAGACGCTCGGCGGGGAAGAGCTCGGGCAGGGCGAGCGCCTCGCCGAGCAGGGTCGCGGCGGCCCCTGGGTCCAGGCTGGCCAGCGCCGAGAGCACCTCCCACCAGGCGAACCCGATCACCTCCCTGCGTCGGACCCGCTCCGCCGCGAGGCCGCGCGCCTGCTCGCAGAGCCACGCCACGTCGTCCGGGTCGCCCACCAGGGTCAGCCACCGATAGCGCTGCGCGCCCATGTTGGGATCCCGCGCCATCGCCCGCGCCAGCGGCCTCAGGCGAGGCTCAGCCCTCACCCAGGGTCCCAGCTCGTCGCGACAGAGCGCCTGGGCGGCGGCGTACTCGCCGTCCTGGGCCAGCGCCAGGAGGAAGGGCAGCAGGGCGCGCGCGTCCGCCTCCCGCAGCTTCAGCGCGTGCTCCGCCGTCAACGAGAACATCGGCAGCGCCTCGATCTCCGCCAGCAGCGCGTCCAGCGCTGGAAAGCGCGGGAGCGCCTCACGCCGGAGCTGCTGCAGGCGCGCGGCGTCGTCCAAGAGCGCCCAGGCGCGATCGCAGACCGCGTCGGCCGTCGCGAAGGGCTGCCCGACGACGGGGGAGGGCGCCTGTCCCTGCCGCCACTGCGCCGTCAGCGCCGCGCGCGCGCAGCGGGGGTCCCGGAGGCCGCCAAGACGGGCGGCGTCTCCATACGGCGCGGCCCCGCCGCGGACATGAACCTGAATCCGGGCCGCCGCGCGGTGAAGCAGGCCGGCGTCCGAGCGTCTCGCCTGCTGCAGCGCCTCGGCCAGCCCCTCGTCGTCCGAGACCAGGTAGCCACGAGCCAGCCCGAAGAGCACGTCGCCGGAGGTCTCGGGCGGGCTCGGGATCGGCTGGCGCGGCGGGAGGGGCGGCAGGCGGGGAGCGTCCTCGTCGGAGGCCCAGCCCAGGTGGCGCAGCCAGGCGACGCGCGCCTCCTCCTCGGGCGACAGCGGGCTCGCGCCGCGCAGCAGCAGGGTCCGCCCCGGGATGGCCTCCGGGTTCTCCGCCAGAAAGGGGAGACAGGCCTCGATCCCCACCTGATCGGCCAGGGCCAGGGCGGCGCGACGCAGGGCCTGGAGCGAGACCCGGCGCGCCTCGAAGCCGGTCAGCGCGGCGGCGGCGTAGGCCACGGCGCCCAGGCTGGCCCAGCCCAGCGGTCGCCAGGGCTCCTTCGTCGAGATGGCCAGCACCGCGCCGCTGCGGCGCAGGGCGATGAGGTCGGCGACCTCGTCGGGCGTGGTCCCGACCCCGTCCAGCAGGAGCTGACCCACCAGCGCGCCGTCCAGCGCGGACTCCAGGACGGAGCGGGCGCCGAAGGGATCGTTGAGATCGTTGCTGATCCCGCCGAGCGGGTGGAGCCCGACCAGCGAGCGCTGCGGGTGGGCGGCGAGCGTCTCCCGCCAGGCCTGGAGCCAGGCGGGCGGCGGGCGGCCGAAGAGGGCGCGATCATCGCCCGGGGAGGGGAAGCCCCAGGTGCGCGGCACCGGGCCCAGAAAGGCGTCCTCCCTGGCGAGGCCGTCGAAAAAGCGACGCGCCCGACCGTCCGCGACGAAGGAATCGACCGCGCCCGCGTCCAAGAGGGGATCGAGGTCGTGATCGCTGAGCGCGAAGCCGGCGCGCGTGGTCTCGACCTCGTCCCGGTCGAAGAAGCGGACGCCCTGGCAAAGACCGCGGCTGTAGGCCACGATCGCCGCCGTCACGACCTCGGCGCAGGCGGGAAACTCCGGCGCCCCGCGCGCCATCCAGACCGGTCCATCCAGGCGCCCGTCGCGCCGGCGCCCGATCCTCTGAATGGCGCCGTCCTCGGCGCGCTCGACGACGTAGCCCTGAGGCGTCGTGTGCATCGCGCCCTCAGCCGATCAGGAAGGTGAGAAGGCCCGTCTCGCGCGCGCGTGCGCCCTCGAGCCAGGACACCACCTGGCCCGCCGCCTCGCGCTCCGGCGAGCGCGCGCGCTCCCAGCCGGCGAAGTCCTTCAGGACCCCGTGAACCCGCCGTCCATCCAGGCCCGTCACTGCGGCGGCGCCGGCGCCCGGGATGAGCACCAGCGGAGGCCCGTAAACCAGCGCGCTCACGCGGCCCACCACGCCCGCCGCCGCGAGCGCGTGATCGACGTCGTCCGGCCAGGCGCTCCGAAAGGGCGCCCACTGGTCGTTCTCCAGGAGCTCCCCGCCCAGCGCGCGGACGATCTGCTCCAGCGCCGCCAGGCCCCCCTCGCCGTGCATCGGATCGCCGCGGAGCAGGGCATGCGCCCGGTCATGGACCACGGGGGACATCTCGAGCTGAGAGAGCCGCGCGCCGAGCGGGGCCGAGGCGCTGCCGACCGCCGCGCGGACGGCGTCGACGCGCACCGCGTAGGGGTGGATGAAGAAGCCCATGGACGGCTCCTCGAGCAAGGGAGGGAGGTGGGGATCGGGAACCTATCCGCTCGCGCAAGCGCAGCGGAGCGCGCCGCGCCCACTCCGATCTCAATTCTACATCTTCTCTTGCCACGTCAACCTTGATATGCTCCCGGCTACGCCCTCCTCTCCCGCCTCCTCGCCGAGCCCGCCATGCAGCCAGCCGCCCTCGACCCGTTCCACCCGCTGCTTCGGGTCATCGATCGCTACCGCCGCGACGTCCACCAGCTCGAGCCCCCGCCCTCGGCGGACTCGGTGGGCGGCGCCGAGAGCTTCCTCGGGCAGCCCATCCCGCCGACGCTGCTGAGCTTTCTGGGACGCTGGAACGGCGCGCGCCTCTTCCGCGGCGCCCTGCGCATCCGCTCCGTGGCCGAGCTGGCCCCGGCGGCGGAGGGCGCGAGCTCGGTCATCGTCTTCGCCGACGGGCCGGGAGACCAGGATCGTTGGGCCTTCGCCCCCGACGGGCAGGGCGGCGCGGTCTTCGGCCGCTGGGTCGGCGAGGCCTTCGAGCCGCTGCACGAGCACTTCGACCGCTGGCTGATGGCCACGGTGCGCGTGCTGGACGAGAACATCCGCGAGGCGGGGCCGCAGCTCGAGGCGCGCCTGGACGCCGACCCGGAGTGTGGGTTCCTCCTGCTCTCCGCGGCGAACCGCGCGCTGTCCGGCGGCGACCCCGACGCGGCGAGCGCGCTCCTGAACCGCGCCACGGCGGCAGACCCCGGGCTGGTCGCCGCCTGGGAGCGTCAGGGCGACGTGGCCATGGGCAAGGACCGGCAGAACGCCCGCTTCGCCTACTTGAAGGCCCTGCGCGCCCTGCGCCTGCCCGCCCCCTACCCGACCGTGCACGCGCCGGCGCCGGCGCTGATTCAGACGCTGGGCCGCCTGTTCCCGCCCGGAGACGCCGGCTGGGAGCGCGAGCTGGAGCACCTGCTCAGCGAGGGCGTACGCGACGTCGGCTCCTTCGCCGAGCTGAGCCTGGCCGAGGCCGCCGCGGTGGCCCTGGCCCGCGTCCGCCTGGAGCGCAACGGCCGGACCGAGGCCCGCGAGGCCCTCTCCAGCTTCCTGGCCCGCGTCCCCGGCTTCGCCGTCCGCGCCCCCTGCCCCGAGGCCACGCTGCTGCTCGTCGAGATCGAGACCGAGCTCGGCCACCACGACGAGGCCGAGAAGCGGCTCCGCGCCTTCCGCGTCGCCCCGCCGCCCCTGCTCGCGCGCGCCAACCTCGCGCTGGGCCGCATCGCCGTGCTCCGCCAGGAGCCCTGGGCCGAGGAGATCCTGCGGGACGCGCTCAGCGGCCTCGCCGATCCAGCGCTGAAGGCCGAGGCGCTGCTGCTGCTGGGCGAGCGCCACCTCCTGCTGGAGCGCTACGACGAGGCGGAGGAGTGCTACAACCAGGTCAGCCGGGTGGCGCGCCAGCTCTCCTCGGAGAACCTGGGAGCCAGGGCCGCGATCGGCCTGGGCGACGTGCTGCGCCTGCGCGGCGACGGCGCCGCCGCCGAGACCTGCTACCGCGAGGCGCGGAGCATGGCCGGCGAGAACAAGGAGCTGCTCGGGCGCGTCGTGCTGCGGCGCGGCGACCTGCACCGCATGACGGGCGCCATCGAGCGGGCGGCCGAAGACTACGAGCGCGCCGCGCAGATCTACCACGAGCTGGAGCTGCCCCTGCGCGAGGCCTGGGCCCGCGTGCGCCTGGCGCGCCTCGGCGTCGCGGAGGCGGCCGTCGCGGCCAGCGATCTGTTCAAGTCCGCGGACATGGCGGCCGGCGTGGCCGCCGCCGACGCGGTGATGGGCGACCCCGCGCGCAGCCTGGACTGGCACCTCGAGCGCGCCACCGATCACGCCCGCGAGCGGGCCAACGCCCAGCGGGTGCGGCCGCCGCTGAGCCGCGCCGACGCCGATCGCCCCGAGCGCCGGCTGGGCGCCCACCGCATGGCCATCGCCGCCTGCAGCGTGGCCGTGGCCCAGACCCTCTCCGCCGAGCTCGAGGTGCTGGCGAGGTCGCTCGATCTGGCCAGCCCGCGCATGACCGACCCGAACCTCGCCCGCTATGTGGCGGCGGCCGATCTGCTGGCCGGACACCGCTCTTATGAGGCGTCCGAGGCCATGCTTCGCCAGGTGATGGAGATCCGCCCCGGCGGGCTCGCGGGCCGCGCGCTGACCGGCGCCCTGGCCCGGAGCTCGAACGCCGCGCTGGTGGACGGCCTGCTGCGCGCCATCGAGGGCGGCGGCGAGCCCAACGGCGTGGCGGCGGCGGCGGAGGTCCTGGGCTGGCGCCGCGAGCCGATGGCCGTGGACGCCCTCTGCCGGCTCATCGAGCGCGAGCGCCGCGCCACCGTGCGCCGCGCCGCCGTCGTGGCCCTGGGCCGCATCGGCGACGCCGAGGCCATCCCCGCCGTGCTCTCCGCGCTCGAGGTCCCCGAGCTGGCGGAGGAGGCGGCCGTCTCGCTGCTCCTGCTCGGCGAGTGGCAGGGGGTGGATCACCACGCCCAGTCCCTGGCCGCCCAGCAGCCCAACCTGACGCGCTCGCCGGGCGAGATCGTCGGTCGTTATGGCGGTCCCTCCTACCTGCTGCTGCTCCTGCGCACGGCGGAGATCGAGGGCCCGGCCGGCCTCGGCGCGCTGCAGGGCCTCGGCTTCCTGGGCGACCCACGCGCCGTCCCGCGCCTCATCGACGCCACCGGCAGCCGCGACCAGACCCGCGCCTTCGTCGCCAGCGGCGCGCTGGAGATCCTCACCGGCCACCCCGAGAGCGTAGACGAGTCCCTGCTGCGCAACCGCTGGACGGAGTGGTGGTCGAAGAACGGCTCCAGCTTCAACCCCGGCACCCGCTACCGCCTGGGCCGCCGCTTCGACGCCGGCCTGCTCATCGAGCGCCTCTCGGACGACGACGCCATGGTGCGCCGCGCCACCTTCGACGAGCTGGTCATCTCCACCGGCGCCCGCCTGCCCTTCGACCCCGAGGGCCCCTACCGCGTTCAGGTCGCCCACCAGGCCGCCTGGCGCCGCTGGTGGCGGGAGAACGCCGAGAGCCTGCCGCCGGGCCGCTGGAGCTTCCACGGCGGTGAGATCGGCTGAGCCGCCGAGCCGCCCGTAGAGGCCGGGCGCGACCTGAGCTATAGTCGCGTCATGACTCGACGGAAGCCACCTCCCCTCGCGCCAGAAGGGAAGGCCATCTTCCTCTTCGGGCTGCTCCTCGCCTGCCGCCGTGACGACCCTCAGGAGACGGCACCCCCCGAAGAGGAGACGGCCGCCGACTCCGCCGCGGTGGAGGACAGCGCCGGCGACACCGCCGCGGCGCGCGATCCCTCCGTCGCCTTCGTCGTCGACACCAGCAACGGCCGCTACCTCTACGTGCGGCTGGACACGCGCGAGGTGCTGCACGAGATCGATCTGGCGAAGCTGCACCCGTCCATCTGCGGCGAGGAGATCTGCGCGGTCTTCGGCGGCTGGCCCACCGTAGACGACGCCACCGGCGTAGACGAGGCGCTGCTGGTGTTCACGCCCTACGGCGTGGCGGGCGGCGGGCCCATCGTCGAGAAGGTGCGGGTCACGCCGTCCGGCGACGAGAGCCTCTGGACCATGGACGCGCTCGACTTCCGCACCAACTTCCCCGATCGCGACGACCTCTGCGCCCAGGACCTCCCCTGCACGGTCCCCGACACCGAGGACACCGACGTCTCGCGCCGCTGCCGGCTCGGCCTGCCGCACGAGGTGGAGATCACGGCCGAGGACGACGACTCCGTCACGATGTGGATCGCCGACACCGAGGCGCCGTCCCGCGCGCTGGAGGTGACCCTGGACAAGGCGAGCCGCTGCGGGGTCGTCACGGACGTGATCAGCGCGGACACCGCCACGGGCTGGGGCGCGATGGAGGCGGTCAACGACATCGACGTGGTCGCCCTCCCCGACGGCGAGCGGGCCCTGCTGCTGAACAGCCTGAGCCAGACGGGCGAGGGCGGGCAGGCCAGCGTCTCGCTCTGGCGCGCGGTGGAGGGCGGCTGGACCATGGGCTGGCGGCTGCCCAGCACGGAGAGCGGCGAGCACCTCTCCGCGGCGCACAACGCCGACTGGATCACCGGCTCAGACGGGCTTAATTACGTCGTCTACGCCCACTCGAACGGCCAGGGCCGGCACGGGCTGGTGGAGAACTTCACCGGGGCCGACGACCACAAGGGCAGCATCGGCGTCGCGCGGGTCACGGCCAGCACGGCGGACTATCTCTTCGACGCCGTCATCTCCGAAGGCTTCGGCTTCATCCGCGACGTCAACCTGCTCTCGGACGGCAGCTTCCTGGTCGTAGACTCCGGCTGCATGTCGCCGGAGAACCTGGACTGCACCAACGCGCCCGCGCTGTGGCAGGTGGAGCTGCCCGACTACACGACGGCGGTGGTCACCGGCCAGAGCGGCGCGTTCACGCCCCCGCCCGACGATCAGGTCGTGCTGCCGGCGTTGCCCGTGGATCGGCGCTTCGAGGGCCCCCTGGACTGCGACTTCTACACGCCCTACGCCGCCCGCGTGATCGAGCCGGACGCGCTGGGCACGACGCTGCAGGCTCGGATGGAGCGGCCGCAGCGGTCCTGCGATAACTAGATCATCTAGTACGACTCACACACGTAGTAGTACTTGCTGTCGCACTTGCTGTCGTTCCAGGTGTAGTCGCTGAAACGATAGAGCTGCGCACAGTCCTCGCCGCCGCTGTCGTTGGGCTCACCGGAGGCCCAGTTGGTGTAGGTGGCGCTCGATCCATCCTCCCAGACCCAGGTGTCCTCTCGGCTGCGGTCGTTGTAGCCGAACCACCAGTAGCTGCTGGTCGAGACGCTGATCGCGGTGTCCACCGACCAGGTGTTCTCGGCGCTGTCGTCGATGGTCAGCAGGTGGTAGCCGAGATCGTCGCACGCCTCCTGGGCGTCGGTCCACTTCTCCTTGGTGTCGCAGAACAGGTAGGCGTTGTCGCCGTACCAGTCCATGTCGCAGGGGCAGTCCGCGTCGTCGTCGATGACGTCGTCGCAGTTCTGGTCCTCGCCGTCGCAGTCCTCGCTGGCCGCGGGGTGGATCTCCCGGTCGTCGTCCGCGCAGTCCGTGCCGGCGGCGACATAGCCGGCGGGCATGTCGCAGGCGCGCTCGACGACGGTGGCGTCCCCGTAGCCGTCGCGATCGCTGTCCCGGTACCAGGCGCTCAGGTCCGTGGCGCTCTCGTCGATGGCGCCGTCACAGTCCTCGTCCACGTCGTCGCAGGTCTCGGCGGCGCCAGGATAGACCGCGTCGTCACCGTCATCGCAGTCGGAGTCGTCCTCGGTGTAGCCCGCGGGCACGTCGCAGGCCCAGCTCCAGGCGTCCGCGTCGCCGTAGCCGTCGCCGTCCGCGTCCTCGTAGTAGAGCGCCATGTCCGAGGCGTCGTCGTCTACGATCCCGTCGCAGTCCTGGTCCACCCCATCGCAGACCTCGCTGCCGTCGGGGTTGACCGTGCCCTCGCCGTCGTCGCAGTCGGTGGCGTTGGCGACATAGCCGGAGGGCGCCGTGCAGTCCCAGGTCTCGACCCCAGGGTCACCAAAACCGTCCCCGTCATAGTCGGCGTACCAGGTCGATGGATCGGCGGGGTTGTCGTCGGCCGTGCCGTCACAGTCCTGATCGACCTCGTCGCAGCGCTCCGCCGCCTCCGGGTGGATCTCCGCGTCGTCGTCCGCGCAGTCGCCGCCCGTCGAGACGCTGTCGGGTCCAGGCTCGCAGGTGACCGTCGCCGTCTCGGGATCGCCGTAGCCGTCGCCGTCTGCGTCCGTGTACCAGGTGCCGGGATCGACGGCGTCCTCGTCGGCGAGGCCATCGCAGTCGTCGTCGGCGCCGTTGCAGACCTCGTCGGCCCCCGGGCTCACGCTGGCGCTGGCGTCGTCACAGTCCGTGTCGTCGGCGACGAAGCCCGCGCCGGGATCGCAGTCTTCGATGGGCGCGCCAGCGTCGCCGTAGCCATCGCCATCGGCGTCCGTGTACCAGGTGGCGCGCACGTCGTCGTCGATGGCGCCGTCGCAGTCCTGATCGACGCCGTCACAGCGCTCGGTGGCCCCGGGGTTGATGGCGGGATCGGCCTCGTCGCAGTCCTCCTGCGCGTCGTAGCCGTCGCGATCGGCGTCCAGCGCGCGAGGCTCGCCGGAGTCCCCGCCGCCCGCGCTGTCGCCGGGCTTGCCATCCCCGTCCAGGCTGGCCCCGTTCTCGCAGGCGACGAGGCAGAGCACCAGGAGAAGTGACCTGAACATCCTTGCGGCCCTCTGAGCCAGAATAGCTCAGATGGAGAGCGGGGTGTTCTAGTTCAAGCGTATCTTGTAAGGGTTCTCGTTCTTCTTGGCCTTCTCGTCGGCCGCCGAGCGCGCCTTGTCCATCCACTCCAGGAAGGTGGCGTTGCCGGGCTCAAACGAGAGGGCGAGCTGGATCTGCAGCACGCAGCCCTTGTAGTTGCCCTCCGCCCAGTTCTGAAGGGCCATCTTCCAGTACTTCTCCGCCTTCGGGTTGGTGGCGGCCTGCGAGGGGTCGGCGGCGACCACCCGCTCCTTGGCGGCGGCGGCGAGGCCCTCGGAGCTGACGCGACGGGCGCCGCCGGAGCGCTCCTGGTCGTAGCGACCGCGGGACTCGGGCTCCTTGAGCACCCGGTGCGCCTCGCCCACGGCCCGGAAGACGTCGTTGGCCTTGTCGCGCGTGGCCGGGTCGAAGGAGGCGAAGCGGTCCGGGTGCAGGCGCCGGCTCTCGCGGCGGAAGGCCGGGTCTACGGCGTCGGGCGCGCAGTCCACCTCGATCTGCAAGAGCCGGTAGTAGTCCAGCTCGGGCAGGATCTCGTGGAGGGTCTCGATCTCGACCTGGGTAGCGAGGCGTCGGTCCATGGCGGCACTCTACCAGAAGTGTCCTGAACAGGTGTTGAGGTTCCCGACGAGCCCGGCTGGAGCGCGCCCTTCTCGCCCATCGCCGCGCGCTCCGGCGAGCGCGGGCGCGGCGCGTTACCGACCTCTCCCTGGAGGCAGCCCTGCTCACCGTCGCCCCCCACCCGCTCCTGGACGCGCTCGCGTTCACCACGACCTTCCCCAGACCGCTGGGCGCGCTGCCCTCCCCGCCCGAGGTGCTGGCCCTGCTCGGACCCGGGGCCACGGCGCCGCTCTGCTCGGGCGACGACGTGCGCGGCGCGGTGCGCGACCTGCTACGACACGGCGGCTTCAAGCCCACGGGGCGATCCAAACCCGCCTCCGAATACCTGATCCGCGCCGTCGAAGAGGGCCGACTGGCCGGCATCAACGCCTCCGTAGACATCTGCAACGCCGTCAGTCTGCACAGCGGCCTGCCGATCAGCGTCGTCGACCTCGACCTGGCGCGCGCCCCGTTTCGCCTGGACATCTGCCCGAAGGGCACCGAGTACGTCTTCAACCCCACCGGTCAGATCATCGACGTGGGCGGCCTGGTGAGCCTCTATGACCAGGACGGCCCCTGCGCCGGCCCGGTCAAGGACAGCCAGCGCACGAAGACCCACGACGGCACCACGGCCACGCTGACCGTGATCTGGGGCACCACCGCCCTGCCCGGCCGCGCTGAGAAGGCCCGCGCCTGGTACCGCGCCCTGCTCGAGCAGCTCGGCGCGACGGTGGACGACGTCCGAACCTGAGGCCAGAATGCTCGCCCAGGGGGAGACCATGACGCTGCTGCTCGCGCTGCTCGGCTGCTCGGTGACCAAGGACTGGGAGACGGGCTCACACGAAGAGGATCCCGTCGAGACCGAGGATCCCGGCGTGAACCGGGACGAGGACGCCTGCAACGGCAACGACGTCGAGCCGGCCGTCCTGCTGCTGGGCGAGGACGGCGAGCCCTGCCAGACCTGCCCCCGCCAGACCTTCACCCTGCGCGCCACGCTCACCAACCCCTGCCCCGACGAGGTCGGCACCATCTTCACCAGCGACTGCATGGTCGGCTCCTGGGTGGTGCGCGACAAGGACGGCGCCGAGGCCTTCCGCTACGACCGCACCGACTGCGGCGACCAGCAGCGGCGGGTAGACATCGCCGTGGGCGAGATCCTCGAGGACGCCTGCGCCGAGCACGTCGTCCTGCAGCCGGGCGTGTACTCCGTGGAGGCCTGGTTTCACGACGCCGGCGCGTCCGTCGCCAGCCAGACGGTGGAGATCCTGGAGGAGGAGGCGCCCTGAGCGGTCGGTTCCCCCGAACGCCCCGCCACCCATCACCCTCCCCCCTCGTGGGGGA
>CAZKWG010000048.1:0-19202 GCA_964556105.1 uncultured Enterobacterales bacterium
GCTCAAGCTGACCGTTCGCGGCGCGCAGGGCCCGGTGGAGGGCGCCGCCGTCTGGGTCGATGAGGTCGCCGGGGCCGTCAAGCCGAAGGCGTCCACGCTGAGCCTGGGGGCGGAGGGGCTCTCGACGGCGCTGCTGGTGCTCGCCCCGGGATCGGCGATCTCGGTGCAGACCAAGAGCGGCGCCGCGCGGACGCTGTCCATGCGCGCGCTGGACGCCGCCGCCGAGGCCCCCGCGCTGGCCAGCCGCGGCCTGCCGGTGGGCGGCCTCGTAGGGCTGCAGGTCCCGGCCAGCGGCATCGTCGAGCTGAGCTGCGCGCCCGAGCCCTGTGGGCAGACGCGCATCGTGATCGGCGCGGCGGGCGCGGTGACCGACGCCAGCGGCCTCGTGACCCTGAGCGGGCTCGGGGTGGCGCCGGCGCGCGTCCATGTCTGGCACCCCACCCTGGGCCGGGTCGACCAGACCGTGGACGTGGTGGCGGACAAGGAGAGCGCGCTCGAGCTCGTGCTCCCATGAGCGGGGCGCTCCTGCTGCTGCTCGGCCTGCGGCCAGCGGAGGCGCATCGTCCCCACGATGTCGTCGTCGCCCTCGCGGCGCCGCCCAGCCTGGTCAGCACGGGTCAGGCCTGGCTGGTGCAGGACCCGCACGACATCTCCACGCTCATGGTCACCACCGATCACGGCGCGCACTGGGACTTCCTGGCCAGCCCGGTGCAGGACGACGACATCATCGACGCCGTGGCGACGGATGAGCGCGCCGTGTTCCTGGCCCTGGACGGCACCGTCTGGTCTACCGACGACGCTGGCCTGAGCTGGAGCGGGCAGGACCCCCCCTTCGAGATCGAGGAGGCCAACGTCCTGGCCATCGCCGGCGACCGCCTGCTCATCGGCACCCGCGACGGTGTGCTGGCGGGCGACATCGCCGACCTGAGCGCCATGACGCAGAGCATCGCGGGCGCCGGCATCAAGGCCGTGGCCTTCGCCGCGGATGATCCCGAGATCGCCGTCGCCGTGACCCGCGATCCGGCGCTGTGGCGCTCCACGGACGGCGGCGAGACCTTCACCCTGCTCAAGGACGGGATGCCCGGCGGTCGCGCGCCCTGGGCGGTCGCCGAGGTCGGCGGCCTCGTCTACGTCGGCACCGACTACTCGATCCTGCGGATGGACCCGGACCTCGGGACCTGGGACACCTGCGAGATCCTGCCCGTCACCATCGGCGGCGAGTACGCCAACGACGTGCCGGTGCTGTGGGCCGACGCCAGCGGTCGGCTGCTGGCGACCAGCGGCGAGCAGGCGCTCTTCGTCTCCGAGGATGGCTGCGAGAGCTGGACCCTCCTGGACGCTGGGGTCGACGTCGAGTACGGCGGCGTAGGCAACGCCCAGTCGGCCGAAGAGAGCTTCGCTGGCGTGTACTGGGAGGGCGACCTGGCCCTGGTCGCCGGCTTCCAGGGCGTCTCCTGGTCAGAGGATGGCGGCCTCGGCTGGCTGGACACGCCGCTCCTGCCGGAGGACTACTGCAAGGGGGTGGCGTTCGCGCCGGGCTTTCCGGAGAACCCCACCGTCTTTCGCGCCGGCTATGGCGGCGGGGTGGGCTTCAGCGACGATGGGGGCCTGAGCTGGGCGGGCTCGACCGTGGGCGTCGAGAGCGCCTACTCCAACGACGTCACCCCGGCCGCCGACCACGCCACCTCGGGCGTCATCTACTACGCGGGCAGCAACGACCCCTACCGCAGCGACGACGGCGGGCTGAGCTGGCAGGCGCTGGACGTGCCGATGGAGCGCGTGCGCCGCTTCCGCGATCTGGGGGATCGCGTCTACGTGCTGGGCGAGGACGCGGCGGCCGGGGTCGAGGGGCGCGTGGCCTGGAGCGAGGACCGCGGCGAGACCTGGACCCTGCTGGACAGCGTGATGGAGGAGGCCGACCAGGCGGCGCCCCGCGACCTCATCGCTACAACCGTGGGTGGAGAGCCGGCGCTGATCGTCGTCACCGATCAGCCCGCCAGCATGCTCGTGTCCACCGACGACGGCACGAGCTGGACCCGGGTCTACGTGGGCGAGCAGGAGACGGTGGCCGGCGGCGCCGCCTGGCCTCCCGGGGAGGGGAGCGCGCTGCTCTTCGCCTCGCGCAGCGTCGGCCTGCTGCGCTCCGAGGACGGCGGGGAGCGCTGGGTCTCCGCGGGCAGCGGCCTGGAGGGCAAGGTGCGGGACCTCACGGTGACTGACGACGGCACCGTCTTCGTCGTCAACCGCGAGGGCCAGTTCTACCGCAGCGAGGACGGCGGCGAGACCTTCCGCGCCGTCGGCGACAGCCTGGGGCGCGCGGTCTTCGTCGTCTGGGCGGACGAGGACTTCGCCGAGAGCGGCGCCCTGCTGGTCGGCACCCAGGACGGCGTCTTCTGGTCCATGGACCGCGGAGACAGCTGGCATCGCCTGCCGCGCTACCAGCGGCTGGAGGCCGAGACCCACCTGTTCTCCTGCGCGCGCGCCGAGGACGGGAGCGACTGCACGACCTATGACGACAGCGCCGCCGGGCTGGGCGGCGGCTACACCCTGGGCGAGGGCGACACCGTGCGCTTCAGCTTCGCGGGGACCAGCTTCCGCGTCCTGGGCGAGGGCGAGGGCGCGATGACCTTCTCGCTGAGCGGCCTGGAGGTCGCCACGATCGCGCTCGGAGAGCTGGTCACCCTGCAGGGCTCGGGCTGGCACGACGTCAGCCTGCGCGCCGAGGCGGAGCTCCAGCTGGACCTCATCGAGGTCTTCGCCGACGGCGAGCCCCTGGAGGCGGGCGGCGAGGGCGGCGAGGGCGGCGAGGGCGGCGAGGGCGGCGAGGGCGGCGAGACGGCCGATACCGGGGAGGGAGCGGACGACAGCGGGAAGCCCCCCGACGATGGCTGCGGAAATTGCAGCACCGGCGGTCGGGGCGATCCTGCCGCGCTGGCGGGGCTGCTCGGGCTGCTCGGGCTCTGGCGGCGTCGCCTCAGCGCGCGGCGGCCGCGGCGCCCTGGAGCTCGATGAGGCGAATCAGGATCAGGGCCTGGTACTTCGCGTCATAGAGCGCGTCGTGCTTCTGCTTTCGGTCTTCGGCCGGCAGGTTCAGGCGCGTCGCGAGCAGCTCCTTGTTCGTGTCCAGCCAGTGCAGCCCGAGCGCGCCCATGGAGAGGGCCTTGGTGCAGAGCGCCTTGTAGCCGAAGGGGTTCGGCATGTCCTCGGCGTGGAAGGTCCAGGCGATGAAGGACCAGTCGAAGGGGGCGTTGTGGCCGACGAAGACGGGCTCGGTGCCCGGCAGGGTGTGCGTTTTCACCCAGTCTGCCAGGCGCGCCATCGCCTCGCCGCGGGGCAGCCCGTGCGCGTTCAGGTGCTCCAGGCTGAGGCCGTGGATGCGCGCCGCGGAGGGGTCATGCCGCGGGGCCTGGGGGCGGATCTCCAGGTAGAGCTGCTCGCCGATGGCCAGCGCGCCGCTCGCGTCGGGGGCCACGACGACGGCGCCGATGGAGACCATGTCGTAGAGGGCAGGCACGACGCCGTTGCACTCGATGTCCACACAGAAGTAGGTCGCGCGGGTCTCGGTCACGGGGGCTCCCAGGAAGGGGGCCCAGTCTAGCTCGAAAGGGGGGGGACTGGCCACTGCGCGCGGCGCGACTGGGCAAGGGGCGCAGAACCGGTGAAGATCCCTTCGTGCGCTCCACCCTGCTGGTCCTGTCAGCCCTCTGGGTCTTCCTCGTCGGGAGCCTCGCGCTGGCGTTGTTCCTCGGCGCCGGGGCTTTACGGCAGGCGCCCGCCGCGCAGCTCGGGGTGTCGGTGGGGTTGCTCGTCGGCCTCCCGGCCATCGCCATCGGCGTGGCGCTGCGCGGCGGGAGCCCAGGGATGGCGGCGGCCGGCCTCTGGCCGCTCGGCCTGATCATCGGGTTTCCGCTCTTTTTTCCCGACGAGCGCGCCCTGGCCTTGCACGCCGGGGTCTCCGCGCTGCTCTTCCCGCTCGGCTTGGGCGTGGAGCCCGAGCTGGCCTTGCGGATAGACGAGGACCTCCCCTCGTTGAGCGCGGGGCGTCAGCCGCCGCCAGAGGCGGAGCCGCTCGCCGTGGAGCCGGCCGCGGCCGCGCTCGACGCGAGCGCCGACCAGGTGGCGCTGCCCTTCGAGGGCGAGGGGCGCACCCTCTCCATCCCGGTGACCGTGGAGGGGCCGGGCGGGTCGGAGCGCGACGTCTGGATGCTCTTCGACACGGGCGCCACGCTGACGACGCTGGACATGCGCACCCTGGACGCGCTCGGGGTCGTCGTGCCGCCGGACGCGCCGGAGATCACCGTTCACACCGCGGCCGGCGATCGGCGCACGCGGCTCGCGCTGCTGGAGCGCGTCTGGATCGGCGGCATGGAGGTCTCGGGCGTCACCGTCTCGGTCTGCGACGCCTGCGCCAACGATCACGCGGTCGGGCTGCTGGGGCTGAACGTCTCGGGGCGCTTTCTGGCCACCGTGGACCACCGGCGCGAGGAGCTGCTCCTCCAGCCTCAGGCCGACCACGAGGATCGCGCCCTGGACGTAGGGCACTGGCTGGAGCTGTCCGCCACGGCGACGCGCTGGCCGGACGGGCGCATGGAGGTGCAGGTCCGCGGGCGCAACCGATCCCAGCGCCGCATCGAGCAGGCGGAGGTCGCCATCGCCTGCGAGCGCAGCTGGGTGGCGGTGCTGACGAACATCGAGCCCGGCACCACCGGGGAGGCGCTCGTCTCGCTGCCCACGGGCAGCCGCTGCGACGGCTACTCGGTGCGCCTCGCGCACGCCGCGTGGTGAGGCGCGCTCAGGCCGGGGCGCGCTCAGGCCGGGGCGCGCTCAGCCACGCAGGCTCGGGGGCGCCTTCCAGCTCGCGTCCAGCGCCTCCACGGCGGTCCAGAGCATCAGGTAGACCATGGCGGACTGCGCCGGGTCCAGCTCGCTCTCGCCCTCCTTCTTGTCGCTGTCCTCGCGGTCGTAGAGCGCCCAGAGGATCTCGTCGAGGAGGTGCGGCTGCGCCCGATCTTCGATGGCGCGCGCGCGCTCGGCGAGCTGCTTGTCCGCCGGCAGCACGGCGTCCGTGTAGCGATCGACCTTCGACGCGGCGCGATCGAGGGTCTCGAGGCTGACCTTCCCCATGCGCCCGCCCGTCTGCTCGAAGATGCGCATGCACACGCTGAGCATGTACAGGGCGACCTGGGCGGGCATCGGGCCGATCCCGACGGCGTTCTCCTCGAAGAACTTGCTGAGGCGGCGCTGCTCCTTGAGCAGGCGGGTGGCCGTGGGCTGGTGACCCATCGGATCGTTGCCGCAGATCTCGGCGAGCCGATGGACCTCTTCGCGGGAGATGGCGGGATTGGACATGCGTGACCTCCTGAAGGCCGCCGCTGTAACCCGGCGGCGGCTCCGGTGGAGCGGCTCAGTCCGGGTTCATCCGCGCGACCTTGAGCTTCATGCGCAGCGCGCGGCTGGCCTGCTCGAGCTCGGCCTGGGCGGCGATGAGCTCGGCCTGGTAGCCGGCGCTGTCCAGGCCGGCGGCCTTGGACGCCTCGATAGCCTTCTCTTTGGCGCTGACCTTCGCCTTGGCCTCGATGAGGCGGCGGCGCTCGTCGGCGATGTCCTTTCCGGTCGTGGCCATGCGCGCGGCGCGCTCGGCGTTGACGGCGCTTCGGGCGGCGCTCAGCGTGGTGGCGTTGGCGACGGCCTCGCTCATCACCGTCCCCGGGACGGCGAGGATCTCCTCGGGTGAGGCGTAGGCCTCGAAGAAGGCGGCCCGCTCCTTGCGGACGATGGTGCGGGCGTTGCGCAGCTCCTCGTAGAGGGCGGTGGTGAAGTCCGCGCTGCACAGGTCGGCCAGCGTCTCCAGCTTGCCCTTCCAGGCGTGCTCGAAGGTGTAGAGCACCTCCTTCAGGTCGGAGCCCGCCTCCCAGAACGCGGTGAGCTGGCGTTTGATGTTCGTGCTGGCGGCGATGGTCTTCAGCAGGCCGAAGAACAGCGTCCCGAACAGGGAGATCTGGGCGATCCAGGTCGTCGATGCGTCTACGGCCCCCGGAGGCGGGGCGTTCCGCACCATGTCGCCGAAGAGCGCCAGGATGGCGAGGACGCAGACGACGGCCCCCGCCTGAAACCAGCGCAGGCGGCGCTCGACCTTCTGCACCTTGTCCTGGTACCAGGCGGCGTTCATCACGACGTCCGACGCGTACTGGGCCAGCAGGTTCTTCAGCTCGCGGTGGAGGGCGAGCGCCTTCGGGCCCAGCGCCGCCAGCTGCGGGTCCTCGGGTTTCGGGTAGCCGAGCACGAGCTCGATGAGCGGCTCGGGGACCTCGAGCCGGCGGAGCAGCACGCTGGCCTGCGAGAGCGCGTCGGTCCATCCGCGGTGGCTGGAGACGATGCGCTCCCCGGTCTGCGGGGCCTTCTGTGTTCTCGCCTGGTCCTCGAAGGAGAACGCGTCACTCTTGGACAGCGTCGGCACGGCGCTGGACTCCTCTGCGAACGTGACTAATAGCCAGCCCAGAGCGCGCCCAGGGCCAGCGCGGCCGGTCCCGCCTGGATGAACAGGATGCGCTTGTTCACCGTCGCCGCCCCATAGGCGCCGGCGACGACGACGCAGGCCAGGAAGAAGGTCAGCACGCTCCTCTGCATCTCCGGCCCCGCCAGCACGCCCCAGACCAGGCCCGCGGAGAGGAAGCCGTTGTACAGCCCCTGGTTCTTCGCCAGGGTGGCGGTGGCGGCGGCCTGCTCGGCGCTCATCCGGAAGACCTTCCGGCCGAGCGGCTTCTCCCAGAGGAACATCTCCAGGGCCAGGAAGTACAGGTGCAGCGCGGCGACGAGGAGGGCGAGGACGGTGGACATCGGGGGAGTGTACCCCATCAACGTCGAGAGGGGGAGCCCGCGTGGGTGGCGTTGGTCGGGTGCATGGGGGTACGGTGGATCGCGGGGGGTACATGACGATGCGAATCTGGAGGGTAGGGGTGATCATCGCGGGCCTGCTGATGGGCTGCCCGTCTGAAGACAAGACGCCACACGACACGGACCCGGGGTCGCCGACCCCGGTGACCTGGACCTACGCGCGGCATGGGCAGGCGCCCTGGGATCCAGTCACGCTGGACTCCAGCGAGGCCACCATCCCCGAGCCGCTGGTGCTGGACGCGACCGGCGCGGCGGTCCCGATGCGCGCGCTGGACTGGGAGGCCAACATCTACGCCTGGGTGCCCGTCACCGATCTCGCCGCGGGGACGTACACGCTGGCGGGCGCCGACGGCGAAGATCTGGGCTTCGCCGAAGACTTCGAGGTGCTGCCCTATGGCAAGGATCCGGCTTTCTCCGCTGATCTCGTCCTCGGCGCCACCTATCAGCTCGACCCTGCGCGGATCTGGGGCGCGGTGCCCGAGGGCATGATCGACGCCGGCATCGAGACCCTCGCCGCAGACTACGAGCTCTACCTGCAGCTCCTCAGCGTGGACGGCGAGGAGGCGACCTTCCAGATCGTCACCCGCGTCATCGACACGGGCACCGCCTGCGTGATGTTGCGCGACCAGGCCACGCTGAGCGCGACAGGCGAGCTGTCCTGGGCGCGCTCCACGATGGAGGTGGAGACCGAGGCGGGGACCATCTACATCGAGTCCGCGGCGCTGCACCTGGGCTGGCTCGGGGACGGATCGGCCATCGGCGGCTTCGAGGGCGCCGTCAAGCTGGACACGCGCGTGATCTCCACCTGGGTCACCGAGGACGACGCTACGGACTTCGTTTGCTTTTTGGGCGACGCGCTGGACGGAGAGGTCTGCACCGACTGCATCGGCGACGGGGTCAAGTCCTGCCTGGACGTGCGGGTTCACGCGGGGCTGCTCACCCGCGTGGAGACGGCGCTGGGCGAGGATCTGCCGCTGTGCGGGTTGGACCTCGAGGAGGACGCCGTCGGCGATCTGCCCTCGCTCTCCTGCGACGTGTCGGAATTCGAGTTTGACCCCGAGCTGGACTGCAGCTGCGCGACCGGCGCCTCGCGCGCGGCGGCGCTGCCGCTGGCGTTGAGCATGCTCGCCGCGCTGGCGGGGCGGAGGAGATCCCGTCGGCGCTGAGCGCCTCAGCCGGTCGGGTCGAGGCCCAACGCGCGCAGCTTCGCCTCCAGCGCGGCGGCGCGCGCCTCGGCGGCCTCGGCGCGGGTCTTCTCGGCCTCGGCCCTGGCGGCCTCGGTCTCGGCGCGGGTCTTCTCGGCCTCGGCCCTGGCGGCCTCCGCCGCGGCCCGCGCGCGCTCCACGAGGGTGGACTCGTCGCCCGTCGGCAGGAGCGCGCCGTCCAGCGTCTTCCAGCGCAGCAGGCGGCAGGGGCGGCTGTGGTAGATGCCGTCCGCCACGCCCAGGGCCAGGTCGAGCACCTGAGAGACGACGTCGCCGTTCGGCTCATGCGGCACACGCTCATAGACGCCGCGCTTCAGGCGGTACAGCTCGAGGCGCTCGTCGTCCACGTCGTAGAGCCCGTACTCCGTGACGCGGAGCCCGGCGTAGATCTGCATCTTCCGGCCGCGGTCCACGGCCTCGGTGGTCTCGCTGAGCAGCTCGATCACCAGATCCGGGGTACGCCCGTCCTCCTGCCAGAGCACCCAGCTCTTGCGCGCTCGCTCAGGGTCGGACTGCAGCACCACGAAGAAGTGGGGCGCACGGAAATCCTGATTTTTGGCCTGGAGCTCGCTGTAGTACAGCGCCATGTTGCCGCCGATGTAGACCTCGGGGCGGTCTTCCAGCGCCGTCTGCAGGGTCTCGATCAGCAGGTTCATCTGCAGACGGTGCTTCGGGCTCTCCATCGGCTCCCCATCGTCGTATGGCAGCTCGTCCTGACCGGGCGGAGGCTTGGGCACCCCCGGAGGCCAGGCCTCTTCGTGGACGTTCTCCGGGGCTCGACGTGCGGCGATGCTCACGGGGGAAGCCTAACATTATGACTCAGGGAAGCTCAACTTCGATGATCTCACCCGCCTCGGCGTCGATGAGGAGGAGGCCGTCGGGCTCGAACGCGATCTGGTCCCCGCGGGGGGGGGGGGGGGGGGGGGGGGGGGGGGGGGGGGGGGCGGCGCGGCCCGTCTTCACCTCGGCGACGTAGCGGCGTTCCCCGCGGGCCACCCAGAGATCAGCGCGGACGTTGACCTGCACGGGCTCGCCGTCCACGATCATCGTCCAGTAGGCCGGGACCTGACGGTCGAGGATCTCGTAGCCGGCCTCCTCCAGCAGGCGCTCGGCCTCGGCCTCGCCGGCCTGCGCGCGCTGGTTGCGTTGGCGGGAGGCGCGGCTCCAGCGCCGGGTGGCCCGCCACCAGCCGAGGGCGAGGACGATCACGGCGAGCAGCAGCCCGAGGATCAGGATCTGGGTGGCGTTCATCCTCAGAGCCCGAGGGCCAGGAATCCCCCGTCCACGGGCAGCGTGATCCCCGTGATCCAGCCGGAAGCGGGCGTGGCCAGGAAGGCGACGGCGCGGGCGACGTCCTCGGGCTGGCCGACGCGGCCGAGCGGCGTGCGGGCGAGGATGGCCTCGCGACGCTCCGGCTGGGAGAGCACGGCGCTGGCCAGCGGGGTGGCGACGTACCAGGGGGCGACGAGGTTCACGCGCACGCCGTGCGGGCCCCACTCGGCGGCGAGGAAGCGGGTCAGCCCGTCCAGGGCGCCCTTGCTCATCGCGTAGATGGCGGTGGAGCTGCGCACAGCGCGCTGGCTGCTCACCGAGCCCATGAGGATCACGCTGGGCGCCGGAGACGCGCGCAGCCAGGGGAAAGCGCCCTGGCAGAGGCCCCAGGCGCTCTCCACGTTGGTGGCCTGGATGGCGGCCCAGTCATCCGCTGTGGCCTCGAGGGTGGGCTTGCGGATGTTCCCTCCAGCGTTGCAGACCAGCACGTCCAGGCGGTCCCAGCGGGCGCGCACGGCGTCCAGGGTGGCCTCCCGCCCGGCCTCGGTGCCCAGATCGGCGGCGACGCCGAAGACGCGGGCGCCCGTCTCGGCGATCTCGGCCACGGCCCGCGAGAGATCGGCCTCGCCCCGGGCGACCAGCAGCAGCTCGGCGCCCCGCTCCGCCAGCTCGGCGGCGATGGCGCGACCGAGCCCGCGGCTGGCGCCGGTCACGAGGGCGACGCGCCCGTCCAGGCGCCAGGGATCCGACATGCACGCTCCGACCCGCCAGGATCTAACCGCCCCTGGTCGCGTCGGCCGCCGGTCCTCAGCCCAGCCCGGGCACGCCCGCAGACCCGATGGCCTCCGGCGCGTCTCCGAAGGCCAGCGCGCCCCCGTGCGCGAGGACGTGGGCGCGCGTCGGGTCGAGCCCACGCTCGTCGAGCGCGGGGAGGAGCAGGTCCCAGGCGCCATGATCGAGCGGCTCATCGGTCAGATCGTAGGTGCCCCAGTGCATCCCCAGCAGCCGGCGGGCGCCGAGGCTCTTCCAGGCGTCGGCCGACTCCTCGGGCGCCATGTGCTGCTGGCGCATGAACCAGCGGGGCTCGTAGGCCCCGAGCGGCAGCACGGCGACGTCGATCTCGGGAAAGACGGCGCCGATCGACGCGAAGCCGTCGAAGTGTCCCGTGTCGCCGCTGTGGTAGAGGCTGCGGCTGCCGCGCAGGACCCAGCCTCCCCAGAGGGCGCGGTTCATGTCGGAGAGGCCGCGCCGGTGCCAGTGCTGGGCTGGCACGAAGCAGAGATCGACCCCGCGGACGGTCACGGACTGGTACCAGCTCAGCTCGACCACCGGCGCGCCCTTGGGCAGGCTGCCCGTCATGCCGAGCGGCGCGCAGAAGAGCAGATCCGGGCCAAAGCGGGCGTAGAGCGCCTGACAGCTCGCGGCGTCCAGGTGGTCGTAGTGGCCGTGGCTGATCAGCACGACGTCCACGCGCGGCAAGGCGTCGGGCAGGCGCGGGGCGGGCACCAGGCGCGGCACCACGGGGCCGGCGCGCCCGAAGATCGGGTCGATCAGCACGGTCAGGCCGTCGATCTCCACCAGGACGGTGGCGTGCCCCAGCCACTGCACGCGGGCGCCCTCGGGCAGGGCGTCCCAGGCTCCGACGGGATTCGCGTACACGGGCAGGTCGGGCTGGCGGCGTTTGCGCTCGGCGAAGCTGTTCTTTCCGGACTTCCAGCGCAGGACCTGCATCAGCCCGCGCGGCGGGTGGTCCGCCCAGGGGTTGGCGAAGGTGCCGTTGGCGAGGCGGGCCGGCGCGGCGACGGCGCGCTGCTCGGGCGAGAGCGCGCTCAGGTCGAGGTCGGTGGGCGTGGGCAGGGTCATCGAGGAGGAATAGCGCTCTCGTGGCGCGCGTCCAGGGCGGGCCCGAGCACGACGATCTTGCCGCGCGCTCTCCCCGCCATGCTGGCCCGGTGCGCCTCCGGGAGCTGCTCGAAGGGGTAGACGTGGTCGATGACGCTGCGCAGGGCGCCCTCGCGCACCATCTGGGAGAGGATCTCCAGATCGGCGGCGTTGGTCTTCAAGGCGACGGCCTTGCAGCGCGGGCCGGGCAGGATGAGCGAGGTGAGCAGCCCGATCTGGGTGCCACGCTGCACGGGGAAGGCCGTGACGAAGGTGCCGCCACGCTTCATGTGGGGCTTGTAGCGCTGGAACGGCTCGCTGCCCACGCAGTCCAGGACGATGTCGTAGGGAGCCAGACGCGCGGGCGTCGCCTCCTGCTGGTAGTCGATGATCTCCTGCGCGCCGAGCGAGCGCACCAGATCGGCGTTGCGCCCGCTGCACACGCCGACGACCTCGGCGCCGGCGCGACGGGCGATCTGCACGGCGTAGGTCCCGACGCCGCCCGAGGCGCCGACGACGAGCACGCGCCCGCTGTAGCCCTGAAGCGTCATCCCCGCGTCATCGCGCAGGCCCTGCAGCGCGGTCATCGCCGCCAGCGGGATGGCGGCGGCCTCCTCGTAGGAGAGCTGCTCGGGGACGCGCGCGGCGACGGCCAGGCTCATCCGGCAGAATTCCGCGGAGGCGCCGCCGTTGGGCGTGTCCAGGCGCGCGTAGACCCCCTCGCCCACCGCGAAGCCCTCGGCGCCCGGGCCCCGCTCCACCACCTCGCCGGCCACGTCGAAGCCAGGCACGAAGGGGAAGCGGGTCCGCACCAGCGGGCGGAACATGCCTGACGCCAGCTTCCAGTCCACCGGGTTGACGCTGCTCGCGCGGACGCGGACCAGGAGCTCGTTCGGCCCGGGGCTGGGCCTGGGCGTGTCCACGCAGCGCAGGTCGTCGGGGCCGCCATAGGTGCTGTGCTGCCAGGTCTGCATCGCCGCTCCTCCGCGTCGCCCGGCCGCAGGTCGGCGCGGGGGGCTGCCGCCGCTGTAGCCGCTGCCGCGCGCGCGGTCGATGGGCGCCCCGACGCGAGCGGCGCAGGCGGGGCGCGCCGGAGGGGCCACAGGTGGCCGGAAGGCTGGTTAGATCCTTGGCCCCACCCCCGAGGTCGAGACATGCTGTTCGTACTGCTCACCCTGTTCGCCTGCCAGACCGACAAGGCCGATGCGCCCGCCGACGACAGCGCGTCCCCGCCCTCGCCGCTCTCCGACGCGGTCCTGGACGCCATCGATCTGGGCCGCATCGAGGAGGATATCGTCTTCCTGACCTCCGATGAGCTCGGCGGGCGCACGCCGACCTCGCTCGGGCACGGGGTCGCCCGCGACCACATCGTGGCTGAGCTCGCGGAGATGGGCCTCGAGCCGGTCGGCGACGACGGCGGCTACACCATCCGCTTCGATCTCACGCTGGACCGCGAGCGCTTCGCCTTCGACGACAACGGCGATGTCTTCGAGATCGTCGCGACCGAGGGCATGAATATCGCCGGCCTGCTGCCGGGCGCCGACCCGGAGCGCGCGCAGGAGACGGTCGTGGTGATGGCCCACTACGATCATCTGGGCGTCACAGAGGATGGACAGGTCTACAACGGCGCCTTCGACGACGCCGCCGGCGTCGCGACGCTGCTGGAGCTCGCCCGCACCCTCATCGAGCAGGGCGTCGAGCTGGACCGCTCCATCCTCTTCCTCATCACGGACAGCGAGGAGGGCGGGCTCAAGGGGGCCTATGACTGGACCTCCGACCCGACCCTCTCCCTGGAGGACGTCAGCGTGGCCTTCTCCGTCGATCCGATGGGGCGCGGGCTGCTGCCGGACTACTGGCCGATCATCCTGCTGGGGCTGGAGCGCTGCCCTGACCTGAAGGCGCGCGTTCGGGAGGTCGCCCGGACGGCGGACATGGACGTCACGTTCGTGAACCGCGGCCCCATCCCCGTCTTCGCCAGCGACCAGGACCCGTTCTGGGAGCAGGACGTGCCCGTGCCGGCCTTCTGGTTCGTCAGCCCGGGCATGACCTGGTACCACACCGTCGACGATGACGCCGAGACCATCGACTATCGCACGATCAAGGATCACAGCCGCTTCATGGCGAATCTGCTGGCGGCTTTCGCCAACGACGAGGAGCGCTACGAGGACATCGGCGAGCAGGAGCTCTCCGTGCAGGACGCCGCCGACGCCTCCGCGCTGCTGGCCGGCGTGCTGGGGTCGGAGGAGCTGAGCGAGGACGAGCGCGACACGCTGGGCGATCTGAAGGCCGAGCTCGACGCCACGGTGGAGGCGGGCGTGGTCGCCGACGATCTGCAGGGCGTCTACCTCAGCGCGGCCATCCTGCTGCTGCTGGACCTGACCGAGGCCCACCCGGGCGAGGTCCCGCCGCCGCGCCCGGAGTGAGCCGCTCCAAACAGCGGTCTCGCGACGTCTCCTTCGGGGGGCTGGCCGGCGTGGTGTTCATCCTGTAGCGTGATCGTCAGGGCGGACGGGCCCACCCAAGGTTGAGGCCTCCATGAAGCTCCACGCGCTCATTCGCGCCACGCTCCTCAGCGTGGTCGTCCCAGGCTGTGTCGACACCGGCTCGAGCTGTCCCGAGGACCCGGACGTCGAGGAGAATTTTCTGCTCGATGTGGACATCTCCGACGAGGATTGGAGCCGTTACCAGACGGCGGGTCCGGAGGGCGGGCCGCCCGAGACCTGCGAGGAGCTCTGCGCCGCACACTACGAGGCTGTTCACGCGGGCCAGTGGGTGCAGGCGTTTGTGGTCGCGACCTGCTATGCCGACGGCGATCTACCCGACGCCTCGGAAGATACGGCCGACACGGGGCAGCCCGCGGCGGGCTCGGACACCGGCCAGGCGGGGGGCGTCGCAGGGCGCCTGACCTGCAGCGGCTCGGCCACCGTCTCCGACATCTGCCTGGGCGGGCGGAGGCCGCGCGGCTACCGGGAGCGCCCGGGTCGCGGGCCCAGCGCGCCCGCCCGGTCGCTGGCGGCGATGGCGGATCTGGAGGCCGCCTCCGTGCTCGCCTTCGAGGAGCTCGCGAGCTGGCTCAAGGCCCAGGGGGCTCCGGACGCGCTCATCGCGCGCTGTCGGGCCGCGGCCGAGGATGAGCGTCGCCACGCGAGGATGATCGGCGCGCTGGCGCGAAGGCGCGGGGGGTTGCCCACCCCGCTGGAGCAGGAGGAGCTGCCTGCAGATCTTCTGGCCGTGGCCCTCCACAACGCGGTCGAAGGCTGCGTGCACGAGAGCTGGGCGGCGCTGGAGGCGACCTGGCAGGCCGACCATGCCGACCCCGAGTTGAGGCCGGCCTTCGCGCGCGTGGCGCAGGACGAGATCCGCCACGGCGAGCTCGCCTGGGATCTGCACCGCTGGCTCTACGGGCGGCTGGACAGCGGGGGGCGGTCGCAGGTCCAGGCGGCGCTTCTCCAGGCGCTCGCGACGCTGCCGGACAGGCTGTCTGAGGACGGCGGCGGCATCGGGCGCCCGAGCGGCGCGACGGGAAGAGCGCTGGCCATCCAGTTCGCCAGCGGGCTCCGCGCCGCGGCGTCTTTGGCCATGGCCTGAGGGCTCGTCGGCTCGCGGCCCTCGCCGTGGGCCGCCTGGCTTCTACAGCACCGAGCCGGCGACCAGCGGCACCCAGACCGCCCGGCCGGGCACCGTGATCGGCGCGGCGTCCAGGCGCACCCGCGATCCCGGGGGGAGGACGCAGCGAACCGGCGCGGAGGCGTTGTGGCGGTTGTGGACGTCCGGGTAGTCCGCCCGCACCCGGGCGCCGCGGCTCAAGGTGATGGTCTGGCCCTGCGCGCCAGGGGACTGGCTGCCGGCGTGGAAGTAGCCGACCACCGCGCCGGCCTCGCCCGCGCAGGTGCCGGTCGCGCTCGTCGTGGCGGGCGCGGCCTCCGGCGCGGTCTGTAGGACCGCCGCCTGCGGGGTCTCCACAGGGGCGGGCGCGGGGGGCGTCTCCACAGGGAGCGCTGCCGCGGCGGGGGCCGGGTCGATCGCCGGGGTCGCGCTCACGGAGGCCACCGCGGGCTCCGGCGCGGCCGGGGGAGCCTCAGGCCAGGCCAGGGCGGCGCCGACCAGCAGGAGCGCCGCCAGCGCCGCCGCGACCATCGCGGTGCGCGGCAGCCGGCGCGCGGGGCGGACGATCTGCTCCAGCGCCGCCACGCCCGCGTCGCCCGGCCGGGCCCGCTTCGCCGCCGCGACGAGCTGGGGCAGGCGCTGCTGACGTGCCGCCTCCGTGACCAGCGTGGTCCAACCCGCCGAAGGTGGCAGCGGCACGCCCGCCGCGTCCGCGAGCTCCTGGGCGCTGGACGCAGGGAAACGCCGGCCAAAGAAGCCGGCGAGGTCGTGCAGTTCATGGGCGTCGAGTTGCATGCATGGAGCGTAGCAGGGTTTACAGGTCAAGTCATGTCTTCATGTGACCTGTAGACCCCCTGCCTCACGCCACGCGCCGCCCCGCCATCACCATCAGCCGCTCCACCCGCTCCTCGGTCGCCGGGTGGGTGGAGAACCAGCGGGCCATCCGCTGCCCCGCGGTCAGCGGGTTGACGATGAACAGGCTCGCCGTCGCGGGCTGCGGGTTCAGCGTCGGGACCAGCTGCGCACCCCTCTCCAGCCGGGCGAGCGCCATGGCCAGGGCCTCCGGGTCGCCCGAGATGCGCGCGCCCGTGGCGTCGGCCTGGAACTCACGCGACCGCGAGACGGCGAACTGGATGAGCATCGCGGCGATGGGGGCGATGAAGGCCGCCACCAGCGCGCCGGCCCCGCCGCCCTCCTCCTCGTCCTCGCTCCCGCCGAAGATCGCGGAGAACTGGATCATGTTGGCGATGTTGCCGATCGCGCCCGCGAGCATCGCGCCGACGGAGGCGATGAGGATGTCGCGGTTCTTGATGTGGGCGATCTCATGCGCGATGACGCCGCGCAGCTCGCGCTCGGAGAGCAGGGCGACGATGCCGTCCGTGACCGCGACGACCCCGCGCTCCGGGTTGCGGCCCGTGGCGAAGGCGTTGGGGTTGGGATCGGGGATGCGGTAGAGGCGGGGCGTGGGGATCTCCGCCCTCACCGCCAGCTCCTCCACCATCGCGTAGAGGCGCGGCGCGCTCTGCCGGTCCAGCGGCTCGGCCCGCTGCATCTTCAGCACCAGGCTGTCCGAGAAGAAGTAGGCGCCGAGGTTCATCGCCAGGGCCAGCGCGCCCATCACCCAGGGCCACACGCCGCCCAGGACCGTGCCCAGGCCGACGAGCGCGGCGCCGAGGAGGCCGAGGAGAAAGATGGTCTTGAGCGTGTTCGACATCGAGAGACTCCAGCTGGGGAGGGGTTCTGCTCCCCACACCCAACGTTCTCCCGCGGGATGGCCTCGTCAAATACGATGATTGGATGTAAATCATCGGTTTCATCAATAATCGGTAAAAGCGATTGATTGTCGCAGTTTTATCTGTTGGTTCGCAGGATCAAATCGGGTGATCTACGGGGCGACTGGAGAGCCGTCATGGGTGTAGATCTGTTTCCTTTTGCCGAGGTATGGTGGGTATACCTCGGTTTTACGGTCTTCGTGCTGTCGATGCTGGCGCTGGACCTCGGCGTCTTTCACCGCAAGTCGCACGCCGTCACCTTCAAGGAGTCGGCCGGCTGGACCGTCTTCTGGGTCTCGGTGGCCATGCTCTTCAACGTCGGCCTGTACTACTGGTCGATGCACCACTTCTCGACCAGCGAGCGCCTGCTGACCATCCCCGGCTTCGACCCGCGCCTGGCGGCGGAGCGGACCAGCCTGGAGTTCCTCACCGGCTTCGTGGTCGAGAAAGCCCTGGCGGTGGACAACATCTTCGTCTTCGCCATGGTCTTCAGCTACTTCGCCATCCCGGCGGCCTATCAGCACCGCGTGCTCTTCTACGGGATCCTCGGCGCGCTGGTCTTCCGGGCGATCTTCATCGCGCTGGGCGCGACGCTCATGCAGTACCACTGGGTGGTCATCGCCGCGGGCGTCTTCCTCATCCTCACCGGCGTGAAGATGATGTTCGCCTCGGAGAAGCCGCTCGAGCCGGAGAAGAACCCGCTGATCCGGCTGCTCCGCCGGGTGCTCCCCATCACCTCCGAGCTCGAGGGCGATCGCCTGTTCACCCGCAGGAACGGCGTGCTCTTCGGCACCCCGCTGCTGGTCGCCCTGCTCTTCATCGAGGTCAGCGACATCATCTTCGCCATCGACTCGGTGCCGGCCATCTTCGCCATCACGAAGGAGCCGCTGATCGTCTTCACCTCGAACATCTTCGCCATCCTCGGCCTGCGCAGCCTCTACTTCATGCTGGGCAGCGTGCTGGACCGCTTCCACCTGCTCAAGTACGGGCTCGCGCTGGTCCTGGTCTTCGTCGGTCTGAAGATGACCTGGCTGAACGCGGCCTTCGGCGGCCACTTCCCCATCGTCGTCTCGCTGGGCGTCATCGGCGGCATCCTCGCGGTGAGCATCGTGGCGAGCCTGGCCATCCCGCCCCGCAAGCTGGCGCCGCAGGTGGACTGACGCTCATCGAATCCTCATGTTGTCTCCAGCGTGGGCTCAGGGTGGGCAGCCACATTGAGCACACATAAGGAGACAACATGAACGCCGCTCACCTGCACCTGCTGGTCAACCACCTCCCCATCATCGGCGCCTTCCTGGCCGTCCCGCTCCTCCTGCTCGCGCTCCTCCGCCGGCAGGAGCTGAGCGGGATTCGCGCCGCCGCCTTCGTCCTCGCGCTCGCGGCCCTCGGCGCTGGGGCGAGCATGCGGACGGGCGAGCAGGCGGAGGAGGTGGTGGAGGACGCCGCCTGGGCCAGCGAGGCGCGCATGCACGACCACGAGGAGCGCGCCGAGGTCGCCACCCCGATCGCCGTGATCACGGCGCTGCTCGGCCTGGGCGTGCTGATCTGGACGGAGCGCAAGAAGGTGGTCAACCCCTCCCTGGTCGGCGGGCTGACCCTGCTGGCGACGATCTCTGCCGGGACGCTGGCCTGGGTCGGCGCGTCGGGCGGCGAGATCCGCCACGACGAGATCCGCGACGGGTCCGCGCCGCAGGGCGCCGCTCCGGAAGGGGGCGCCGCGCAGGGCGGCGAGGACGACGAGGCCGAGGAAGGCGAAGAGGACGAGGGCTGAGATGCGCGTCCTCGTCATCGAAGACGAGCGGAAGATCGCGAGCTTCCTCCGCCGAGGTCTCGAGGAGGAGGGGCATCGCGTCCTGGTCGCCGAGGACCTCGCGGAGGCTCGGCGGCTGGTCGCGGTCGAGGAGCTCGATCTGCTGCTGGTGGACCGCATGCTCCCCGACGGCGACGGCCTCTCCCTCGTGCGCGAGCTGCGCGCACAAGGCAGCCAGATCCCCGCGATCTGCCTGACGGCCCGGGACCGCACCGAGGAGAAGGTCGCCGCCCTGTACGGGGGCGCCGATGACTACATGGTCAAGCCCTTCGCCTTCGACGAGCTGCTGGCGCGCATCGTGGCCGTCACCCGCCGCAGCGTCGGCCCGGACGAGCGGCTGCGCGTCGCCGATCTGGAGATCGACACGGCCGGCCATCGCGCCTGGCGGGCCGGCGTCGAGCTGCAGCTCACGCCGCGCGAGTTCGCCCTGCTGCGCGCGCTCGCCGAGAGCCGCGGCCGCGTGCTGAGCCGCACCCGCCTGCTGGAGCGCGTCTGGGAGACCACCCATGATCCGGGCACCAACGTCGTAGACGTGGCGATGAGCGCGCTGCGCGCCAAGGTGGACCACCCCTTCGCCCGTCCGCTGCTCCACACGATCCGCGGCGTGGGCTACGTCCTCGACGAGACGCGCTGATGGCCTCCATCGCGCGCCGCCTGGCCCTCTTCGGCGGCGGGCTGCTGCTGCTCTCGTTAGGGGCCACGGGCGGGATCACCGCGAGCATCCTACATCTTCGCGCGCGCGAGGCGCTGGACGAGACCCTT
>CAZKWG010000049.1:0-19180 GCA_964556105.1 uncultured Enterobacterales bacterium
GCAGGCTTGTCCTGCGGGCCGCTCCCTGGGCACGAGCAGGTGAAGATGAGGCCGATGAGGCCCAGATGTCGCGTCGTGCTCAGCACAGGTACGCCCCACGGTTGTTGTCGAAGCCGCCGCTGCCCCGGCGCGTGGAGTCGCAGTTTCGTCGATACCTGGACGCACACCAGGGAGAGGTCTCTCGCGAGGGCAGGGATGAAGAGAACAAGGTCGCAGCCTCCTTGCCTCCAATTCTACCTCAGGATGCGACGCGCTCAGGGCGACAGGAGGCGTGGCCGTTGCATAAAGCCGTAGCCAGGCAGGTCGCCCATCAGCGCGCAGGAGGCTGCAGACCCTCCTCGTGCAGCGGGTACGCATCAGGAGCGCTCGGGCGGCTAGGACGTACAGCGGGAACTTGTGAGATGAAACCTGCCTGATCTCAGGTAGACGAGAGCGCCGACCGAAAACGCATAACGCATTGCCTGACCCCAAAAACCGGCGTGATCTGGCGTCGGACCACCCAGGGCTCACGCACAGACGCCGGCACGCTGTTCGTTCAGCGCATGATGACCGTCACCGCCAACTGCAAACGGCAGGCGAGGAGCGTGCTGCGATTCCTCGCGGATACCCTCATGGCGAGCCGAGCAGGAAGCGTCACGCCCAGCTTGCTGCCCGCGACAGAGTAGACCCTCGGCGGTGGACACACGGGGCTGAACCCTTACCCAGCGGCCGAGGTCCGAGGGAGGTCGTTGGTTTCCAGGGAAACTAAATGAATCCCCAGGAGCGTCAAGGGCTCGCCGCGCTCAGCATAGGCCCCAGGACCTCGACCTTGTTCGTCCAGATCCACCCGGCATAATCCTCCGGCACGCCTGCGAGCGCGTCGGCGTCGTCCACCCCCGAGATGAACCCGCCCTCCAGCGCGCCGACCAGCACCGCCTCGCTCCCGACCGCGGACAGCCGCGCCTCGAAGCGCCGGGGGAAGCCCCAGAGCAGGCGCGCGTAGGGCGTCGGCACCAGGACCAGCGTGTGCGCGCACGCCTCGGGCATGTGCCCCGCCCAGCCGAGCGCCAGGTAGCCGCCGAGACAGCGCTTCAGCCGGGCTTTGTCGAAGCTGCGCACCTCGGGCCATCGCGCCGCCACCCGCGCCACCGCCCGCTCACCGCCGTACACGAATTGTCGCTCCCGCGCTCTCGAGGGTAGCGCCGCGAGCGCGTCCGCCACCGCCTCGCCGTCCTCGGGTCGATCCGTCTTGATGTGGATGAGGAAGGATCTATCGTGGAAATGCGCGAAGACCTCCGGCAGCGTCACCAGCAGCCCCACGCCCGTCCCGCGCAGCGGCCAGGTCTGCCCGCTGTCGGCCGTGTAGCCGTAGCCCAGGTCGAGGCCGCGCAGCTCGGCCAGCGTGTGCGCCTCGGGCGCGCCGTGTCCGTCGGTGCGGCAGTCCAGGGTGGCGTCGTGGAAGACCGCGAGCTGCCCGTCCGCGGTCGCGTGGACGTCGAGCTCGACCAGGCTCGCCCCCGCCTCGAAGGCCGCCGCCATCGAGGGGATCGTGTTCTCCAGGTAGGGGTGGGTGACCGGATCGACGCGCGCCGCCGTGCAGGTGTCGCCCTCGATGCCCTCCATCGTGAACGTCTGGTGGACGCCGCGGTGGGCGAGCAGGCGCGGCGACGCTCGGCGCGGCGCCAGGCAGGAGGCGTTTCGCCAGGCCAGGAGCAGCGCCAGCCCACCGAGCGTCAGGATCCAGCGTCGTCGCACCGCGCCTCCGAGATCGTCGGGGTGGAAGCAAGAACGGTGCCATGTGCAGGACGGCGATGGCGCTGCGCTGTCGGCGCGCGGATGAGGCGGTCTCCTCCCTTGATCTGTTCCTGCCAGAATTCGTCGTATAGCGAGAGGATTTCGACGTTGAGCTCACCGGGCGCGCTCAGCCTGCTCCAGCGCCTGTCCGACGATGGCGTCCTCATCGCTGTGCTCGCCCACGACGGGGAGCTGCTCGGCCCTGGCCATGCTGACCACCGAGGGCTGGTCCGTAACGGACTGCACGCGGCTGCCGGGGAGCTGGTTCTGAACGTCTGAGCGGTGCCGGAGGCTGGACTCGAACCGGAATTCCCAACGTTCCGCTGTCCAGATGCGAAAACGCCGACTCTTGCTTTCGCGAGAATCGGCGTTTTATGGAGGGGATTTTTGTGGTCGGGGTCACCGAATGCTTGTCGAACGTTCTGGCTCGGCCCCCAGGGGTGGGGGGCGGAGAAGATAATGGCGTTCGAGGCAGCTTTGTCTCCTGCTTCGATGCTTGGGTCAGCGCCCCGACCCCGGCATGAAGGAGCTGTCCGAGGCCGGGCCGCCCACCCTCCCGTCGAGGAGATCGATCCAGGCCCTGCCTACCTCCACGAGGGCGTCGCGCGGAAAGTCGCTGAGAAATTCACCCTCGATGCCCAGTAGATTCAGCGTCCCGCGATCCAGCCCTGCGGGTGCCCGCGCGAGGGAGGCCAGCAACGAGGCGATCGCCCCTCGGACGAGGGCCTCCCCCTCCGTAGTATCCGTAGCCTCGTCCAAGCGGACGGGCACGCAGCCCGTGAAGTAGCCGCGAGAGGCGAGGAGCCAGCCTTCCCTGATCGGCCCCGCTCGCGGCCGGCTCGCGCTCGGCTCTTCGAGGTGGAGCGCCAACAGCCGCAACCAGAGTTCGAGTACGCCGTCGCGCATCCAGAAGCCGCGTTCTCGGTATTGGACGAAGGTGGTGCCCATGCGCCCAACAAACTATCCGCCTGTTGGCCTGCGCACCAGCAGTGGCAGGTAGCCGGAGCACCCGACTGAGGACAGGCGGAGGACAGGCGAGATGAACACCTCCCATTGCTGACCCTGGCCCCAGAACGGCCGCCCCGTCCACCCTCCGACACGTTCGGGGGCCATGAATTCGGAAGCTGTTACCTCGAATTGCACCCTCCGAACGCACCTGTCCGACACTGTCTGTAGGACGGTCCCGCGTGCGTGGCGCCCTCCGGTCGTCGTGCGCGCCTGCCGCGCGCTCAGTCCTCCAGACCGGTTCGCGCGGGTCTGCGAGACCCGCTTGCGGATCAGCCCGGCCAACACCTTCCTGGTCGTCAGGCCGCCCTCCATCCCGTGGCGCAGCTCCATCTTCGCGCCACAGCTGGGACAATGCCACCCGCGAACCTCGAAAACTCGGCAAATGAGCTGGGCCCAGGTTGCGCGAGGCGACGAAGCGGCCTCCGCACCTCCTCGGCTAGATCACCTAGCTCTCAATCATGTCCACCACGTCGCCCTTCGGCCGCAGCAGCAGGTAGAGCAGCCCGAGGAAGGCGATCACACCGCCAGCGATCATCGGCGCGCGCGGGTCCGCGCCTGGGTCGAGCACCCGCGCGACGATGAGCCCGCCGCAGACCAGCGTGCCGAGGATCGGGATGACCACCGGCACCTCGAAGCCGCCCTTCGGCTCGCTGGGGCGCAGCTTGAGCACGACCAGCGAGAGGTTCACCACGACGAAGCTGCTCAACAACAAGAGCGAGGTGCTGGCGGCGAGCTGGTCGATGTCCGCCAGCAGCATGAGCCCGATCACGACGCCCAGCAGCACGAGGATGGCGATATGCGGCGTCTGGCGGGCCTCATGGACGCGCCCCAGCGCCGCGGGCAGCAGGCCCTGGCGGCTGAGCCCATAGAGCAGGCGCGAGCCCATGATCAGGTTGATCAGCGCCGTGTTCGCCACGGCGAAGACGCCGATCGCCGTGAACACGCTGGTCGGGAAGGCCGGCGCGGCGCGGGCGACCACGTCCACCAGCGCCGCCTTGGACGCCGCGAGCTCGGCGCTGGGCAGCACGCTCACCGCGCCCACCGCCACCGCCAGATAGATCATCGTGGCCACGGCCAGCGCCACCACCAGCGCCCGCGGCATGTTCCGCTCGGGCTCCTTCGCCTCCTCGGCCATGTTCAGCAGGTCCTCGAAGCCCAGAAAGCTGAAGAAGGTCAGCACCGCGCCCTGCAGGACCAGGGCGAAGAGGGCCGAGGAGGTCCCGAGATCCTTGCCCGGCGGCCCGGCCATCAGGTCCACCGAGCCCCAGTAGGGCAGCGTGACGGCGATGACGATGAGCAGCCCCGTCACCTCGATGGCGGTGCAGATCACGTTCATCCAGGTGCTCTCGCGGATGCCGCGGAAGACCACCCCGGCGATCAGGCAGAGCACGCCGATGGCCAGCGGCGCGGTGGGCAGATCGACGCCGAAGCGCTGAAGGTAGCCGGCGATGACCCGCGAGCCCGTCGCCATCGAGGTCAGGCCGCTGGCGGCGATGGCCAGGCCCACCACCCAGGTCAGCCAGGCGCGGTGAAAGGCGCGATGGGTGGCGAAGGCGGCGCCCGCGGCGCGCGGGTAGCGCGAGCCGATGCAGGCGTAGGAGAGGCCGGTGAGCAGCGCGGCGACCATCGCGCCCAGGAAGCCCAGCCAGACCAGGTTCCCCATCAGCCCGGCCGCCTTGCCGATCAGGCCGTAGATGCCAGCGCCCAGCATGTCGCCGACGCCGTAGACGATCAGCGCGCCCAGACCCATGCTTCGTTTCAGCTTCGTGTCCATGGGCGGCAGTATCGCACGGGTCCGCGCGGGCAGGTGTACACTCCGCCCCATGCGCGCCCTGCTCCCGCTCCTCCTGCTCGCGTGCCTCCCCGCCTGCGCGCCCTTCATGCGCACCATCGAGGACAGCCGCCTCGCCTTGGAGGCCGAGGACCCGGAGCTCCTGCGCGTCCTGCCCTGGGGCGACGCGGCGCTGCGCTATGTCGCGGTCGGGGATCCGCGGCTCCCTCCGCTGGTCTTCGTCCACGGCTCTCCCGGCTCCTGGGAGGCGGGGGCGCACCTGCTGCGCGACGCGCGCCTGGAGGGTCTTCTGCGCATCGCCTACGACCGCCCCGGCTTCGGGGGCTCCCAGCCCGGTCAGGAGGAGCCCTCGCTCGCGCGCCAGGCGGCGGCCATCGTCGCGATTCTGGACGCGCTCGGGGTGACGGCGCCGGTGCGGCTGGTCGGCCACTCGCTGGGCGGCGCAGTGATCGCCCGCTTCGCCATGGACTACCCCGAGCGCACGGCGGGCCTGGTCTTCGTCGCGGGCAGCGTGGATCCGGCCCTGGAGAAGCGGCTCTGGTATCAGCGGCTGGCGGAGAAGCGGGCGGTGGTCTGGGCTGTCCCCGAGGACATGCAGGTCGCCAACCGCGAGATCGCGCCGCTGGGCGGGGAGCTGGAGGTGATGCTGCCCGGCTGGGCCGGCATCACCGCGCCGGTCGCCGTCGTTCATGCCGAGGACGACGGGCTGGTCCCGATAGAGAACGTGCAATTCCTGAGGCGTCAGCTCGTCTCGACCCGTCCACACGAGATCATCTTGAAGAAAGGAGGACACCTCATCCTCTGGTCTCGTGTAGACAGGGTCGTAGACGCGATACGTTGGTTGGATGGCGCCTGAGCGTGCGGCCGTGGGGTCTCACTGGATCTTGATCGACGAGATGCGGTCGTTCCAGCTGCCCCCGATCCAGTCGGTGTCGGAGCTGATCGTCAACGATTCACCCTGGTAGCCGGCGTGCTCGTAGAGGGTGGCGGTGCAGCCGGGGCTCACCTTGAGCGAGCTGAGCATGTCGTTGCCGATGCTCAGCGTGTTCATGTCGTGGCTGCCGCGCCTCAGCGTCTGGCTGGCGCCCTGATAGTAGGCGTCCATGAAGATGGTGACCTGGCAGTTGTTGCGGGTCACGCGGACGCTCGAGACGATGTCGTTCCAACCGTCTCCCACCCAGGCGGTGTCCGAGCTCACGGACAGCGAGTTGCCCTGGTAGGCGGGGTGCTCGAACAGGGTCGCCGTGCAGCCGCTCGACACCGTGAGCGAGCTGATCTGGTCGCCACCGAAGGTGAGCTGGTGCATGTCCGTGCCGCCCAGGCGGATGGTCTGGCTGGCGCCCTGGTAGTTGGCGTCCTGGTAGAGGGTGACGCTGCAGGCCGCGCCCAGCCGGGGGGGCGGCATGGTGTAGGTCTGCGCGGAGGCGGTGGGCAGCGCGAGGGTCGAGAGGGCGAGGGTCGAGAGGGCGAAGGCGATGCGGGTAGACATGGTGTTCTCCAGTTGGGTTGTCTTGGGGGTCGGGGTGGCGACATCGTCGTGTCGTCGCCGGCACACCAACACCTTAGCGTGCACCTCTCGCGGCGCCCCTTACTGCACCTTACCGTCGCTGACAGCGCCTTACAGGGTTACATGAATGTGTCAGTCTGGCCTGGCCGTGGACGCCCCCTGCGCGCTTCGATAGTGTGGCGGCCCCCATCCACCCCAGAGGTCCCCATGAAGTTCGCGCTGCTGCCCATCATCGCCCTCTCCACCCTGCACGCCTGCGGAGGCTCGGGCTCGGAGAAAGACACGTCGTTCGAGGCCGACACGGACACGGACACGGACACGGACACCGACACGGACGCGGACACGGACACGGACACGGACACGGACACGGACACGGACACCGACACGGACACCGGGACCGCGCCCACCTCGGGCCCTGGCGTCCTCCCTGGCGAGACCGGGCTGGAGGCCTACTGTCGCCGCTACACCGAGTGTGGCGGCAACTACTACGACGACCAGGAGGCGTGCATCGAGGCCAGCGTCAACTACTGGGGTGAGTGTGATGAGGTCATGGACGCGCTCAACGCGTTCGGCGCCTGTATGGCCGAGATCGACTGCGATGACTACAACCCTGACTCGTACAATCCCGCCAGCACCCCCTGCTCCGACGAGTGGTCCGACCTCGGCCGGGCCTCCTGCTGACGCGCGTGAGGAGCGGTTAGGGAGGCGGGCATGGGACACTTCCTCAACGCCTTCCTCGGTCGTCCTGGCGTCCTGGCAGGGATGGCCCCCGCCATCCGAGGGCTGCGCCTGACGCCGCTGCCCCAGGGTCTCGCGCTGGCGCCGCTGCCTTCGGCCCTGGGAAACGCGGCGATCTTGGATCACGGGCCTCTCGAAGGGTGGCGCGAGCTCGACCACGACAACACCCCCTTCGGGCAGGGTCGGCTCTGCGTCGAGCTGAGCGCCATCGCCGCGGCGGCCTCGCGGGCGGGTCCGGTGGGCTGGCTGAAGAGCGAGTGGTTCGGGGGCCACGGCCCCGGGAACACCGTGGCGTTGTGGCGCGATGGCCAGGAGGTGCTGGCGCTGAGGGACGAGACAGATTCCATGCTGGCCGCGCTCGGTGTACGGCCCGCGGCGGGGGACCGGTGGGACGCCCTCGACCTCCACGCCCACCGCGACACCTGGCGCGCCTGGTCCAGCGCGGTCCCCGTCCAGGCTCCGGGGCCTACGCCGGCCCAGCGCGCCCTGCTCGCCGAGCTGCACCTCCGGCTCGGCCCCCACGCCCTGGCGCCGCTCCAGGACAGGACACCAGAGCCCGTGTCCCGTGATGTGCTGGACGCCTACCTGTTCGAGTCCGCGTTCGTGCCGCTTCAGCTCGGGGGCCGCGCCGTCTGGGCCTTCACCCATCGGCAAGGGGGCGGCCTCCGCGCGCTCCTGCCCGTGGATCCGTCGGACCACGATGATTTTGAGACCCCCAACCTCACGCTCGCGCCAGAGCAGGAGGCCCACCTGCGCGCGAAGGGCTGGCGCCTGCGCCAGGGCGAATTCTGGGAGGCGGTCTGGAGCGACGTCGGTTCGGCGGTCGAGGGCCTGCTGGCCGTCGATGCGCTCGGGTGAGGCACAGCGACGAGGACGCCATTCCCCCTGCGTGGCGCCTCCTCGCCATGGTACATTCTGGCGTCCGCTCGCGAGGTCCCTATGAGCACCACCCCCCGTCCTGTCGTCGTCGATCTCGGTAAACACAAGAACAAGGCCGTCAAGGCGCTCGTGCGCGGCGAGGGGCCGCTGCTCGAGGAGATCGACGCGGTCGTGACGAACCTCGTCGCCGCCGGGACGGTGCCCGCCGGCGTGCAGCCGCTGATCATCGTCGTGCGCCCCAAGGCGAAGAAGGCGAAGACCGGCTGGATGATCGGCGGGCGCTGACCTCAGGAGCAGAGGCGCAGGCGCCGATCGTCGCGGTGGGCAGGATGGCGCGTCCTCGGGGCGACGCGGTCAGGTCCGCCGATGCGTGCCCCTTCATCCGCCACCCGCCCTCGGAGCGAACATGGCAGAGGACAAGAAGAACCTGTTTTATGGTGAGCTCGCCTCCTGGTGGCCGCTGATCTCGCCGCTCGAGGACTACGAAGAGGAGGCCGCGGAGTTCGCCCGGATCCTCTCGGAGCGGGTCTCGCCGCTCCACACCCTGCTCGAGCTGGGCAGCGGCGGCGGCCACAACGCCTGGTACATGAAGCGCCTCGGGCAGATGACCCTCAGCGACCTGAGCGCCGGCATGCTCGAGCGCTCCCGCGCGATCAACCCGGACTGCGAGCACGTCCAGGGGGACATGCGGACCATCGACCTGAAGCGGACCTTTGACGCCGTCTTCATCCATGACGCCATCGAGTACATGTGCACGGAGTCGGACCTGCTCCAGGCCATGCAGAGCGCGCACCGCCACCTCCGCCCCGGCGGGCTGGCGGTCTTCGTGCCGGACGCTACGGCCGAGACCTTCGAGCCGGAGACCGACTGTGGCGGCGCCGACGACGAGGACGGCCAGAGCGTGCGCTACCTGGAGTGGAGCTTCGACCCCGATCCCGACGACAACGTCGCCACCACGATCTACAGCTTCGTCCTGCGCGAGGCCGACGGCACCCTGCGCTACGCCCAGGAGGAGCACGCCTTCGGCCTCTTCCCGCGCGAGACCTGGCTTCGCCTGCTCCGCGAGGCCGGCTTCGAGCCGGAGATCCTGCTGGAGCAGACCGAGGAGGATCGTGCGCCAAGGCAGATCTTCCTCGGTCGCCGGACGGGCTGAGGCCGGGGGCGCGGCGCTCGACCTCAGCGCCTCAGCCGCTCTGGCGGGCGGCGCCCAGGGTCACGCTGAGCTTGAAGGTGTTCGCGCCCATGACCATGCCCATGTAGGTGAGCGTCTGGCTGCGGACCTCGATGACGTAGCTGCCCAGCAGCGGCGCGTTCAGCTTGGGGATGATCTCCTCGAGCGCCGCGGCGTAGGCGGCGCCGTAGTCCAGCTTGAGCGAGCTGCCCGTGCCGGTCACGTCGTCGGCGCTCGCGGTCGTGTCGCCGCTGGCTTGCGCGGTGGCGTCGGCGGCGCCGGCCACGATGATGTTCACCGTGACGGAGACGCCCTCGTTCACGGACACGACCTTGATCACCGACGGCGGCTGGGAGCTCCAGTCGAAGCCGCCCTCGGCGTGGAAGGCCGAGCTGCCCTGGCCGATCGGCCCGCTCCAGCCCATGAGGCGGAAGACCGGCACGCCGTTGTCCTCACCGTCCTGCTTCAGGGTGATGCCGGTGGTGAAGTTCTGGGTGTCGCCCTGGGCGGTGATGGCCAGGACGCCGACCGTCTTGCCGAGGCCGGTGTAGCGGAAAGAGGCGGTGGCAGAGAGGTGATGGGTAGAGATGGGGCCGTAGAAACCCATGATGTGCTCCTGAGGATCGGTTGAGTTGGGTGCCCAGGAAGGGGTCGAAGAAGACCCGCGCGTCGCTGGGCGCGGCGCGCAGGTCAGACACTGGCGGCGAGAGGTTCAGCGGGCGCGCGGGCTCAGACGGCCGCGGCGCCGCCCGCCGTGGCGCCGCCCGCCGCCAGCATGCTGACGGGGCTCGCCGTGAGCAGGAAGAGCAGCACCTCGGGCCCCGCAAGGACGGTCGTGAGGGTGACGCTGCCGTCCCCGTTCAAGGTGCAGCTCTGCGTCTGGCCAGCAACGTTCAGGTAGAAGGGCCAGACCACCGAGGGCCCGCCGCCCTCCAGCGTCTGGACGGTGCTCTGGTCGTAGGGCCCGAAGCACCGCAGGTTCAGCCTCACGCCGGAGATCGCCAGAAGCCCGGTGCAGACGTAGCTGAGCTGGCCGCTGGGGCCGAACAGCTCGTCCCAGGTGACCGTACCTGGGCCGGTCTTCCAGCCCACACCCTTGCTGTTGTACCCCTGGATGAACGCGGCCTGAGAGAACCACCCTCCCGCTCGGGCGAGCGGGCTCGCCACCTCGTCGACGCTCATGCTGAAGTTGAAACGGCTCCCCTCCGCGCCCTGATTGAAGGCCAGGAGCGGCTGGCTGAGGACCAGGCTCGGGAAGGAGGGGAAGAGCAGCCCCGTGGGGCTGGCCGTCTTCGAGGAGTCGAGCGTGTAGCTCAGCGCGCTGCCCTGCTCCACGGCGCTGCCGACGCCCGCGACGTCGGGCGTGTAGATCGGGGTCCGGGGCTGCCCGATGCTGGGATCGGCGGGCAGCCAGTAGGCGTCGGACTGGTAGTTCTTCAGCGCCAAGGTCACCACGAAGGAGTCGGGGAGCGAGCTCAGCAGCTGGCCGTAGAGGACGCTGAAGCGTGGGGTCTCTGCGCTCGGGTCGAGCGTCGGCGCGCTGCTCGGGACGAGGTCCAGGAGCTGGTAGAGCGTGTAGTTGCTCTGCGGTAGCGGGGCGATGGCAGGGAGCAGCCGGAGGCTGGTCGTGTCCAGACCGATGCTGGACGCGATGGCGCCGTAGATCTGAGCCTCGTACGAGTAGGGGTCGGACATTGGGGTGCTCCGTGCGGCAGGAGGGCTGGGGAGGACGGAGAAGAGACGAGGCGCGGCGAAGAGGAGCGTGGCCGGCAGCCACGCCCCTCGAGCTCTCGGCTCAGGAGATCAGATGCGCCTGGACACGACGCCCGAGCCCATCGCCGAGGCGGTGGTGATGACGCCCATGCCGAAGATCTGGAGAGACCCAGGCTTGCAGGTCACCGTGGTGGTGATGGACTGGTCCGCGTTGTACTTGAAGGTCTGGGTGTTGCTTGAGCCGCTCGAGGACGTGTAGAACGGCCAGACGTTCGTCTCCTTGCTGGACGTGATCTGCGAGTAGTCGTCCTGCGAGTAGGAGGCGTGGGAGGTCACGACATACGTGTAGCCGTTCGCCAGCAGCGTCTGGTTGGCCAGGTACTGACAGCTCCCGGTGGCGCCGAAGACCTGGTCCCAGGCGGCCTGCCCGCCGGTCCACTTCGCCGGGTTCCGGTACTGATCGGCGAAGAAGCCCTGGGTGAACCAGCCGCCGGCACGGATGGGCAGGTAGGCGACCTTGTCGAGGGTGATGTCCACCGTGATCGCGGCGGCAGAGGCCTTCTGGTTCAGAGACTGGGAGACGCTGCTCTCGCTCGTGCCCCAGAAGCCCACGCCGGCCGAGCCGGTGCTCTTCGCCCACGACGTGCCGATGTTGGAGTCGGCCGTCTCGGAGTTGAAGTTGATCGTGACGCTCGAGCCCGCGTTGACCTGGCTCATGAGCGTGGCGAAGGTCGGCGTGTAGAGCGGGTTGACGCCCACCGCGCCATTGACCCAGTAGTTGGGGTTCACGTAGTTGCTCATGGCCATCGTCTTCAGGAAGCTGTCCAACGCGTCGTTGATGACGATCTGCATGTTCCCGTTGAGGCCGTTGACGGGGTTGCTGGTGTAGAGCGTGGCCACGGACACCGGCGGGATGCCGTCGAAGAAGTTGTAGAGCTCGGCGGGGTCGCTGGGGACCGGCAGCACGCCTTGGATCATCTGGAACTGCTGGTTGCTCAGCTTCAACCCGCTGCACAGCGTGTTGTAGAGCCCAGCCGTGGAGTTGGGAAGCGATGGGACGGAGAGCGCCATGGGAGAACCTCTTGCGTGGATGAGGACAGGGGGAATGGTCGAGGGAGGCCTGGGTGATGGTCGTCTCGTCCAGGCCTCCCGATTCTGTGCCATTGCAACGAACGTGCCAGCGCGCGGTGTCGAAGGCTGGGGTGTGAAAAAATAACCAAAGATACTTGTGTTTATCTCTGTGTGTTCGGATTCTGTGACGCCTCTGCGTTGGAGACGAGGGTCTGTTGGTGACGGAGGTCTCTCCCAGGACGGTGACCGTGGTCACCGGTCCTGTGACCGTGGTCACAGGCGCCGATGCACCTCGCAGGCCGGCGCAGCGGATCGTGGCCCGCTCTGGCGCCCGGCGCGTTGGACCGCTTGCGCGCGCCCCTGTGGCACACTGCTTGCATTCCGTTCCATCCGTCCGGTCCACCCAAGCAACCTTCAAGGAGCTCCCCATGCAAAGCACCGCTGACAACCGCCGCGCCGTCCTCGTCGGCATCGACGACTACACCATCTACACCCGCTCTGTCGGCTCGGGAGAAGGCTTCTCGCTCACCTCGAGCATCAACGACGTCAAGCGCATGTGGCAGCTCGTGCGCCGTCTCGGCTACGCGCCGGAGAACGTCATGGTGCTCTCGGCGCCCCTCCTGAGCGCGGCCGAGCTGGGAGAGGGGAGCGAGGGCGTCCATTTCCAGGGCGCCACCTGCGCCGACCTCTGGCAGGCCGCCGTCTGGCTGGCGGACGGGCTCAAGCGCGCGGACGGCGTCGGCTGGTTCAGCTACTCCGGCCACGGCGGTATGGAGAGTGCCAAGGGCGAGCTGCTCTGCCCCAGCGACGTGTGCATGGGGGCGGAGCTGGGGAGCCTGGAGAACGCCGTCTCGCTCCGCGAGCTGAACAGACAGCTCCAGCACGCAGAGCTCCCCGGCGGGCTCACGATGGTCCTGGACTGCTGCTTCACCCGCCGTGCCCAGACGCAGCCCTCCGCGGTCGTCCGCTCCTTGTCCATCTCGGAGCAGCCACACACCATCCCCATCGAGTGCCTGGGGGCGCGCGCCATCGCCGCGGCAGCGCCGGGGATGCCCGCGTACGAGCGGATGATCGACGGCACGATGCAGGGGCTGCTCTGCTGGTCGCTCTCGCAGGTGCTCGGCCAGATGGAGGTCGGGGAGTTCGGCGGCGTCAAGGGCTTCACCATCGGCGTCACGCCGCTGGTCCTCAGCGCGCAGCAGATCTGTAGGGCGCTCTACGTCGACCAGGTCCCGCACGCCATCGGCAGCGGGAGCTACGCGCCCTTCGGGGGGCCGCCGGGATACGCGCAGATGAGCGCGCAGCCCAACAACCTGGGCGCGCCGCTGGAGATCTGGCCCGGCGCCAATGGTTACGCTGTCTTCAAGTGCCCGACATCGATCGCCGGCTCGGACGCCTACGTCACCATCGCGGCGACGGGCGTGACCCCTCCAACCGGGCAGGCGGCCTGGTTCACGGCGGGCCAGATGATCTGGTGGCTCCCGACCAACGCTACCTTGCCGACGACGGCCTTCTCGCTCCTGCCCGTCGGCGTCACCACGCTCCCTGGCAGCACGAGCGGCTTCGTGTCCACCTCGGCCGCGCAGAGCGGCTACCAGGCCAGCACGGTGACGGTCAGCACCAGCCTGAGCAATTTCTATGAGATCCGATCCACCGTCGGCTACGCCGCGGGATCGGGCTCGTCCGTTCCGACCGCGTGGTGGAACGTCATCGGCTCAGCCTACCTGCTCGGCCAGAACTGTGGAGCCGGACCGAACTCCCTGACCTTCGATCCGAAGGGCTCCGTGCCGAGCGGCCTCACCGCCTACCCCCTCGTGGGTCAGTAGGGCTCTCCCCAGCCTCCGGCAGGGTTCGCCCCAGCCGGAAGCCCAGGCCGAGCAGCCGATCCCCGGGCGCGGTGGCCATTCGCGCCGCCGCCCGGCAGAGCGCCGCCATGCTGAAGACAGAGCCACCGCGAACCAGCCGATAGTCGGCCGTCATGGACCTGTCTTCGCGCACGCGCTGGCCATGGGCTGTGTCTCCGTCTCGCAGATAGCCGTTCTGGCACCAGTCGCGCACGTTGCCCGCCATCCCGCGCACCCCGTAGGGGCTCTCGTCGCGAGGGAAGGCGTCCACCGGGCCTGGATGGGGCGCGCCCGCGTGGCTGCTGACCATGGCCGCGCGAGCGGGGTCGAAGTGTTCTCCCCAGGGGAAGGGGCGCCCGTCCACGCCGCGGGCCGCCTTCTCCCACTCCAGATCGTGGAGCAGCCGCCAGGGGTGGCCCTCGCGCGCGGCGCGCCAGGCGGCGAAGGCGCGGGCGCCCTCCCAGTCCACCAGCACGACGGGCGCGTCGGCGCGCCAGCGCTGGCCGCTGCCGTCCATGTCCAGCGCGTAGCCGGCGGGGCCCAGGCGGTAGGGGCGCTGGGCGCTGTCCGGGCTGCTCGGGGCGTGTCGCGCGGCCTCCTCGGGGCGGCCCCGCGCCAGGAGGTCGTTGAGGAAGGCCAGGTACTCGGCGTTGGTGACGGGATCGCGCTGGACGATGAAGCCGTCCACCCAGACCTCGCGGGCGGAGAGCCCGTCGGGCGCGTCCGGGTCGCCGCCCGCCTGGAACCAGCCCGCAGGTACATAACGATCGTTATCTTCGAGCGCGTCGTGAGGAAGGAGCGGGATCTTCTGCGGACGATCCTCGCCCGGCGGGATCCCCTCCCAGCGCGCCCCCCGTCCAATTCGTACGGGGTAGCGCGCGGGGGCGTGACCGGGCGCCTCGAGCGTCAGCAGCCAGCTCCCGCGGCCCAGGCGGGCGCCGTGGAGCGGGGTCTGGCCCAGCGCGCCCACCTCGACCGGCACGCTCCGTCGCTCGCGCACCTCGTAGCGGCGCAGGCTCACCGTGGCGCCAGCGGGCTCGGTGAGCAGCGTGATCTCTCCGTCTCCCCGCAGGAAGTCAGCGTGGCGCTGCCAGGGATCGGCCGCCAGCCAGCCCTCGTAGCGCAGCGCCTCCCGCCAGAGCCCGCGCGCCTCCAGGTCGAGCAGGCGGGCGCGGGCATGCTCGGCCATGGCCTCGCGGGCCTCGTCGAGGTCGGGGGCCTGCTCCAGCGCCGCGCCCAGGGTGCGCTCGCGGGCCAGATCCTCCAGCTCCGCCTGCAGCTCACGGCGGGCCGCCTCGTCTTCCAGCGCCCAGCCGCCGATCTTGGCCTCCTCGGGCGCGTGGGGCGGCACGTCGGCCAGCCGGGCGCGCGCCTGCCCTCTCAGCAGGAGGGCCTCCTGACGCGCCTCGCGGGCCAGGGTGACCCCGCGCTCGGCGGCGGTGAGGAGCCGCGCGGCCTGCTCCCGTCGCCGCGCGCCCTCCGGCCCGCGCAGCAGCTCCGCCGCCAGCGCGCCGGCATGGGCGGGGCGCGCCGCGGGATCGGGCGCCATGGCCTGCAGGCAGAGGGCCAGCAGCTCGGGCGGCGCGCGGGAGTGCTCGGGGAGCTCGGGGAGCTCGCCGCGGCGCAGCGCGAGGAGGATCTCCGCCCCGCTTCGTGTCCCCCAGGGGCTGCGCCCGCGGAGCACCGTGAACAGGGTGGCGCCCAGGCTGTAGACGTCGCTTTGGGGGCCTGTCGCGCCGTCCTCCCCGCGGGCCTGCTCGGGCGCCATCCAGGCCGGGGTCCCGCTCACCGCGCCGCGCTCCTCGGGCAGGAGCGGCGCGCCGGCCTCACGCGCCAGCCCCCAGTCCAGGACCATCACCTCACCGAACGCGCCCACCATGACGTTGGACGGCTTCAAGTCCCGGTGGATCAGCGCCTGGCTGTGGGCGTAGGCCATCGCCTCGCAGGCGCGGTGCACGGCGTCGATCAGGCGCCACGAAGGGGCGATATCGGCCTCCGCCTGAAAGTGGGCCAGGCAGAGCTGCTCCAAGGTGCGCCCGCGCACCTCGGGCATGGTGTAGAACCAGCGCCCGTCGTCCTGCTGGCCCATGTCCATCACCGGGACGATGCCGGGGTGGCTGAGGCGCGCCGTGATCCTGGCCTCGCGCAGGAAGCGCTCCGAGGAGGCCGTCGCATGCTGCACCTTCATCGCCAGCGTGCGGTCGAGCCAGGCGTCGTGGACCCGCCAGACCTCGCCCATTCCCCCCTGCCCGAGCAGCGCCAGCTTTCGGTAGCGGCCGGCGAGCCCGTCGCTCTCGACGGGGTCGCTAGAGACCATGGCGCTGCTTCATCCGGTACACGCTGCGGCGCGCCACCCCGAGACGCGCCGCGACGGCGTTGACGTCGCCCTCGCAGCTCGTCCAGACCCGGGCGAATTCCTCGCGGGAGATCACCATTCTTCGCCCCCAGGGCCCGGCCTCCGCGGCCTCGGCGTCGGCGGGAGCCTCTGGGGGCGGAGCGCTGGCTCCGCTGGGCGGCGCGCCCGCCTCATCGAGCTGCAGGCTGGAGATCAGCCCGTCCTCGCTCAGCAGGGCGGACCGCTCGATGGCGTTCTCCAGCTCGCGCACGTTGCCCGGCCAGCGGTGGCGACGGAGCTGCTCCCGCGCGCTCGCGCTCAGCCGCAGGGGAGGGAGCCCGTGGCGCTGGCGCGCCCGCTCGAGCGCGTGCTCTGCCAGCAGCTCGAGGTCTTCCGGGCGCTCGCGCAGCGGGGGGATTCGCACCACCACCACCGACAGCCGGTAGTAGAGGTCCTCCCGCAGGCGCCCCTCGGCGATGGCCTGCTCGGGGGAGCGGCCCATCGCCGCCATCACGCGAACGTTCACCTGCACGGTCTTGTGGCTTCCGAGGCGCGTGATCGTCCGCTCCTGCAGCGCGACGAGCAGCTTGGCCTGGACGGCGAGCGGCATGCTGTCCAGCTCGTCCAGGAAGAGGGTGCCGCCGCTGGCCACCTCGAAGCGCCCCGGTCGGCTGGCCCGCGCTCCAGTGTAGGCGCCGGCCTCGACGCCGAAGAGCTCGGACTCGACGAGGCTCTCCGGCAGCGCGCCCGCGTTGACGTGAACGAAGGGGCCCGGCCCGCGGGGGCTGGCCAGGTGGAGCTGCCGCGCGACGTGCCCCTTGCCCGAGCCCGTCTCGCCGGTGAACAGCACCGGCACGTCGAAGCGGGCGATTCGCGCCAGGGATCGAAGCTGCGCGGCCAGCTTCTCCGAGCGGGTCAGCACGCCGGGGAGGGCGGTGCTGTGGGAGGCCGGCTGGCGCAGCGCGCGATCCAGCGCGGCGCTGAGCATCGGCGCGCAGGCCTGCATCAAGGAGAGGGTGCGGGCGTCGAACTGGTCTGCGCTGGCGCGGTGGTCCAGGTAGACGAAGCCCAGGGTCCGGCCCTCGCGCACCATCGGCATGCAGGCGACGCTGCGGAGCCTGAGCGCGTGAATCGAGCCGGAGCTGTCTTTGGCCTCGCTCAACGCGTCGGAGAGCAGCACGGGCTCGCGTTGGTCGAGGGCCCTTCGGATGACCGTGCGCGAGACCTCGGCGTCCGGCTGCTCCAGGTCCTCGCCGCGCATCGAGCGCGCTCCGATGAAGCTCCAGCCCCCGCCCGGCTCCACCAGGGCGACCAGGCCCCGCTCCGCCCCGCTCAGCCCGATCAGCAGGTCGAGGATCTCCGTCGCGAGCGCGTCCGGCTCGCTGCGCTCGACCAGCCCTGCGCTGCGCTGCACCAGCGAGAGCAGGCGGTCGAAGCTGTGCTCCAGCTCGCGGAGGTGGTGGCGCTCCTGAGAGATGGCCTGGCGCACCCGCGTCAAGGCCAGGCGCGTGGCGGGAGGGACCGCGGGCAGCGTCCGTTCGAGGCCGTCGAGCATCGCGAGGGGGTCGATCATCCGCCCATGATAGAGGATGGCGGCGCGTAGCGGGTCAGCTCCTCCGACAGCACCCGGCACACCGGGCCCGGGGTCGCCCGCTGAAAGAAGTGGTCGCCCGGGAAGAAGGCCATGCGCAGCGGGCCCGCGGCGTGGCGCGCCCAGGCCTCGACCGCGGGGCGCGGCGCGCGGGGGTCCCACAGCCCGCCCAGCACGAGCAGCGGCAGGTCCAGCGGCGGCTCTTCGGGGGAGGTCCAGGTCTCGGTCACGGCGAAGTCGGCGCGGAAGACGGGCAGGAGCAGGTCGAGGATCTCTTTGGAGGCCAGGATCTCCGGCGGCGTGCCGCCCAGGCTCCGCACGCGGTCCAGCAGCGCGTCGCCCTGAAGCTGCCGCAGGTCGGGCTCGGGATCGGGCAGGTGAGGCGCCCGGTAGCCAGACACCGCGAGCAGGAAGGGCAGGGGCTGGCGTCGCGCGCGCAGGAGGCGGGTGGCCTCGAAGGCCAGGAGCGCGCCCATGGAGTGGCCGAGGAAGGCAAAAGGCCGGTCCATCCAGGGAGCCAGGCCGGTCAGCATCGCGTCCACGAGCGGCGCCAGGGCGGGGATGGGCGGCTCGCCGAGGCGCATGCCGCGGCCGGGCAGCTCGACCGGGAGGACCTCGACCCAGCCAGGCAGGCGCTCGCCCCAGTCGCGCCAGGCCGATGCGCTGCCGCCGGCGAAGGGCAGACAGAACAGGCGGGCGCGCGCCGTGGGGTTGGCGGCGCGCCTCAGGATCCAAGGGGTAGACTGCGGAGGAGGCTGCATCGGGTGACCCCTAAGGACGGAGGGCGCGAGCGAGCGCGACGACGGTGGGGTTCTCGAACAAGGTGACCAGGGGCAGGCTCACGTTCAGCGCCTTCTCGACGCGGCCGACCAGGTGCACCGCCAGGAGCGAGTGCCCGCCCAGATCGAAGAAGTCGGCGTCCGTGGACACGGCGGGGCGGCCGAGCACCTCGGCGAAGAGGGTGGCGAGCAGCGCCTCGGTGGGCCCCTCGGGCGGACGCAGCGCGGCGGTCGGCGCGGCGGCCTCGGGGTCGGGCAGGCGCTTGCGGTCCACCTTGCCGTTCGGGGTCAGCGGCAGGGCGTCCAGGACGACGATGGCGCTGGGCACGAGGGCGGAGGGCAGGCGCTCGCGCAGGGCGGCGAGCAGGCGCGGGCCCAGGAGCTGGCGGGCGCGGGCGGCGAGGGGCGCGCTGGTCTCGACGCCGGGGATGGGCGGTTGAACGGGAGCCCAGGGCTGATCGCCCCGGGTGAACACGGCGTCCAGGTGGGTGCGCGCGCCAGAGGCCGCCAGGTAGACCTCCACGGCGTAGCCGGCGGCCTCGCCCCAGGTGTGGAGGTCCTCCACCGCGACGCCGGGTCCCTGGTGCGCGTCGGGGATCTCCGTCACCCGCAGCCGGGCGGGTCGGCGGGCCAGCGCGTCCCTCAGCGCGCCCGCGTCGCGCCAGAGCGCGGTCTCTGCCGCCGCGAGGGGCTGGGGGGGCCCGACCCGCAGGATCACGTCGTAGCGCCAGGCGCTCATCTCGTTGGTGGCGCGCCCGCGTCGCTTGAGCACCTGCACGGCGGCGACGCCCGGCAGCGCGAGGCGCGACCACCAGCCGGGGCTGAGCAGCAGCTCCTCCTCGTGAGCGACCCTGCGGTCCACCTCCGCTTGTAGCGCCTCTCCGCTCAGGCCGGCGGCGCGGGCGGCGGCCTCGGCCTGCGCCGCGAGCTGCGTCTGGTCGCGCACGTCGGCGATGTAGACCGCCCCGCCCGCTCGGGT
>CAZKWG010000050.1:0-19086 GCA_964556105.1 uncultured Enterobacterales bacterium
TGCCCTCATCGCAGGGCATCCGAGGCTGCTCGCCCAGTTTCCCCCCGTCGAGGAGCCGCACAGCTTCGCGACCGCGTTCGCCTCCGGCAGGGGTCCGCTGCTCCTGAACGCGGGCAACGCGCTCACCGTCTGCGTCGGAGAACGTGGGCTCCACTTCGCCTTCAACGGCCTCTTTCGCCCTCCCTGGTGGAGGGGGATCCCCTGCATCCCCTGGGCTGAGGTCCGCTACCACGGCGTCGAGGAGGGCCTGTTCAGGAACGCGTACGTCATCTCGTTCCCGTCCGCCGGCGCCCGATGGCGAATCTATGGCGCAGCGGGAGAGGCGATCGCGGAGGCGCTCCGGACTCGAGGGCACGGCAAACAGGAGCCGCGATAAACTATACTACTTCGTTTAATAGTTGCGCGAGCGCCGCGGCCGGGCCCTCCCCTCAGAAGACGAGCACCTGCTTGCCGGTCGTCTTGCGGTCGCCCAGCGCCGTCAACGCCTCGCGGACCTGCGCGACCGGCCAGGCGGTGGGCTCCTCGGGCGTCATCACGCCCTGCGCCAGCAGCGCGCCGACCTCGGCCATCTCCTCGGCGAAGAGGTCGGGGCGACGCACCATGAGCTGCACGATGTGGTAGCCCTGGAACTCGACGGGCTGGAAGATGAGGCGCACGTTGTCGATGGGGGCGCTCTGGCCGCTGGCCGCGCCATAGACGACGACGCGACCGTAGGGGCGCGTGGCGTCCCAGCTCTGGCTGAGCGTGGCGCCGCCGACCATCTCCAGCACGAGATCGGCGCCGCGACCGCCGGTGATGCGCTTGACCTCCGCCACCAGATCCTGCTCCTGGTAGTTGATGCCGTGGTCGAGCCCGCGCTCCGCCGCGAACGCGAGCTTCTCCGCCGTGGACGCGGTGCCGATGGTGATCGCCCCGAAATGGCGCGCCAGACGCAGCGCCGCCAGACCGACGCCGCCGGCCACCGCGTGAATGAGCACGGTCTCGCCGGCCTTCAGCCGCCCCACGGTGCGCAGGCAGCCGTGCGCGGAGAGCCACTGCACGGGGAAGGTCGCCCCCTGCCCGTAGCTCCAGCCCTCGGGGATGGGGAAGAGGTTGGCGGCGGGAGCCAGCGCGTAGGCCGCGAAGGCCTCCTGGCCGAAGCCCATGACGCGCGCGCCGAGCGGCCAGGCGGCGCCCTCGCCGGCAGCGACGACCTCGCCCGCCAGCTCGAAGCCCGCCAGATAGGGCGCTTTGGGGCCGCCGACATAGTGGCCGCGCGACTGCATGAGGTCGGCGTAGTTCAGCCCGCCTGCGTGGACGCGAACCAGCACCTGACCTGGCCCTGGCGCGGGCACCGGGACCTCACGAACCGTGACCGCGTCTGGGCCCTCGAGGGCGGCGACGTGAACCGCGGGCATGGTGGATGGCAGGGCGAACGTCGACGACATGGGACCTCCGGAGACAGACCGAGACCCCTCGGTCTATCACGTCGCGATAGACTGGCCGCATGCCCACCCAGTTTCACCTCGCCGGTCAGCTCGGACACGCCCATGACGAGGGCCACCGCTCCGGCACCTTCCACACCTTCGACACCCTGGACCTCAGTCCCCGCCTGGGCCCTCGCAAGGTTCACGTCTTCCTGCCGCGCGGCTATCCCCACGGCGAGCACCGCTATCCGGTGGTCTACCTGTTCGACGGGAACACGACCTTCTGGCCGGGCGGCGAGGCGAACAAGACCTGGGACGTCGCGGGCACCCTCGATCGCCTGACCGGGCAGATCCAGCCGCTCATCGTCGTCGCCGTCCACCCGCTGGAGCGCGCCCAGGAGTACACCCACGACGACTGGCTGCACGGCCAGCGGCCCTTCGGAGGCCTGCCCGATCACGCCGCCTACCTGGCCGAGCACGTCAAAGGCTTCATCGACCGCCACTACCACACCCGGCCCGAGCCCGCGTTCAACGCCGTGGTCGGCAGCTCGCACGGCGGGCTGGCGGCCTTCTGGACGGCCACCGGCTTCCCCCAGGCCTTCGGCGCCGCCGGGGCGCTCTCGCCCTCGTTCTGGGTGGGGCTGGACAGCCTGATCCGCCCCGTCGTCCCAGGCTCGCTCGCCGACTCCGCCCTGCTGCGCCACGCCGAGCCGGCGCTCTCGGACCCGGCGCGCCGCCCGCGGATCTGGATCGACTGGGGCCGACGCCGCGACGGCGGCTTCCACAACGCCATCATCGAGGCCAAGGCCGAGCACTGGGGGCGGGCCATGGCCGAGCTGCTCGTGCGCAGATACGGCTATCTTCCTCAGGTCTTCACCGGCGCAGAGGCGCCGCGCTCCGACGTGGACCTGTGGGTCTACGAGGACGCCGTCGGCGGCCACGACGAGGAGGCCTGGGCCTGGCGCTTCGGCCTGCTGCTGCGCGCGCTCTTCCCGGCCTGAGCCTCGCTCAGCCCGCGTTGCAGGCTGGGCCGCTCTTCGCCAGCGCCGCCATGTTCTGGAAGTTCTGCGCGAGCCCGCTCGCGGCGAAGCTCGCCCCCAGCCCGTCCGGCACCCAGCCGCCGGGGTCGGTGCGCGAGCTGTACTCCACCAGGGTCCGACCGTCGCCGAGGTCCACCAGCAGCCAGGCGCCCTCGGTGAACGGGATCTGCATCCCCTCGTCCGCCAGCTTCGCCGTCGCCGCGCCCATGAGCGGGCGGGCGTCCTCGACCGAGCGCCAGACCAGCTCGCGCACCTGACCCGCGGAGCGCTCGGCCAGCGGCAGGTTCACCCGCTGGTCCACCACCCACCAGCGGTCGGTGAGCGCGCCGCCGCCCGCGTACTGGAAGACGGTCCTCCGCGGGCCGCAGGGCTCGCCCTTGAGCAGGGCCATGTGGTCGGAGGCGGTGTAGCGCACCTTGCCTTCCTCGTCGTTGATCGCTCCCCAGAAGTCGCCGATCGGCACGTCCAGGACGGTGACGCCCCAGACCCGGCGCGGGCCCTCCGTGTCCTCGACGCCGGTGACGACCTCGCCGAGCAGCGCGCGCGCGTAGGCGGTCTCGGGAGGCGAGGGCAGCGCGGCGAGCCGGAGGGAGCGCAGCGAGGCGGCGACGCGGACGGCGTCGGGCGCGCCCGCGAACAGCAGGGCCGTGAGCAGGGTGGGGGGTGTCATCGTGCGCAGGATAGCGCAGGCGGAGACCGGCGAAACAAGAATTCCGCTCCCGACGTCCTCGCGCGCGCACCCCACGGAGCCGCCCGCCCGTGGTATGCAATTCTTCGGCACACGTATACCCGTCGGAGACCCGCCATGGCGCTCACTCGTCAGCCGCAGCAGGAGATCGTCAGCCAGCCGCCCATGTGCATGGCGCCGCCGGCCTTCAACCCCCTGCTCAGCATGCCCGGCCCGACGATCGGCCCGGCTCCGGCGCAGATCGCCGCCAGCCAGAACACGGCGGGCAACGCCGCGGCGAACAACGCCGCGCAGTCGGGCGGCGGGCTCGGGTCCTTCATCGAGAACTTCGCCAACTTCGGCAACGTGGCCACCACCCTGCCGGCGCAGCTCCTGCAGGGCGCGACGGGTCAGGCCGCGCCGCTCTTCGGCTACATGAACACCAACATGGGCATGATGAGCCAGGGCCTCGGGGCGATGAACAACGCGCCCACCCGCGGGCTCGGCATGGCCGGCGCGGGCTTCGGCCTGCTGCAGGCCCCCGTGCAGCTCGCCAAGCTCTTCAGCGGCGAGTCCAGCACCTCGGACAAGCTGGGCGCGGCCTCGAACCTGACGGGCACCGCCAAGAGCGTGCTCGAGACCGGCGGTCTGCTCGGCGACTTCTCCAAGGCCAAGGGCGCGGCGATGGCCAGCATGCTGGGCACGGCGCCGAACGCCGCCAGCAACGTGCTGGGCAAGGGCGCCAGCACGGCGGCGGACATCGCGCTGGGCGGCATCCAGGGCAACAAGCACACGATCATGGACATGATCAAGGGCACCGCCAAGAGCGGCGGCACCCTGGCCGAGGGCCTGGGCGTCGCCAGCCGCGGCGCGGCCCGCGAGCTGATCCCCGATCTGGCGAAGGGCGGCCTGAACGCGGCCAAGGGCGCCGGCGCCAGCACGCTGGGCAAGATGGCGGGGCGCTTCGCGCCGGGCATGAACATCGCCATCGCCGGCCTGGACACGGCGAACTTCATCTCGACGCTCAACGACGACAAGGCCAGCGGCGGCAAGAAGATCGCCAGCGGCATCACGGCGCTCGGATCCATCGCCGCGGCGACGAACATCCCCGTCGTCAGCCAGATCGGCGCCGGCGTCTCCGCGCTCTCGGGCTTCATCGGCAACTTCCTCTGATTCGAGGCTGAGCCGCCCGCATGGTGAGCGCCCGACTTCAGGCCTGGCTGAGCGGCCAGACCCCGCGCGAGGCCCCCCGCCTGCCTGAGCCCGACGCGCCCTCGCTCGACGGCCTCGTGGTGACCCTCGACGCGCCCGCCGAGGTGACGAAGCCCGAGCTGCTCGCCCGCTATGCGCAGCTCGTCCGCGCCTGCTCCCCGGAGCGCCCGCGCGCGGGCGGGGAGCGCGTCGGACCAGGGGACGCGCTGATCCTCGACGTCATCGGCTGGTGCAACGCGCACATCCTGCCGCTGTCCACGCACGCCGGGCTGGCCCTGGACGCCCTGCCCGCCCCGCCCATCCCGACCTTCGGCCCCAGCCTGGTCGGCCTGACGGTCGGCGGGCGCGCCTCGGTCGACGTCATGCTGCCCTTCGACTACCCGCTGGAGAGCCTGCGGGGCGAGATCGCCACCTTCGACGTCACGGTCCGCGCCGCCAGCGAGGTCCGCGCCCTGGACCCCGAGTCGCCCGACTTCATCCCCACCTTGAACCGCGGCGAGACCCTGGACCAGGTGATGAGCAGCCTGCTCGCCGAGATGCAGGCCGAGCGGATCGCGCTGCTCCGCCAGCAGGCGCTTCAAGCAGGGCTGGATCTGCTCTGCGCCCGCGCGCCCCTCACCCTCCCCGACGGGCTGCTGGACGAGGAGCTCTGGCGCCGCTGGGCCGAGCACGAGGGCCCCCTGCTGCTGCGGCGCGCCGTCCCCGAGGCGGAGCTGAAGCGCGCCCAGGACGCCTGGGTCGGCCACCCCAGTCTGCGCGCCGAGGCCGCCCGCCGTCTGCACATCGCCCTGGTGCTGGGCGCCATCGCGAAGCGCGACCACATCGAGCCCGACCGCGAGAACAGCGCGCCCTACCTGAGCCAGGTCGCCGCCGGCATGGGCCTGGAGCTGGAGCAGGCCCGCGAGCTCCTGCGCCAGGACCCCGCCCAGGCGGCGATCGTCTACCAGCAGATCCACCACCTGCTGGTGGTCGAGCACGTGCGGCGGCATGTCCGGCTACAGGTCCAGGAGGTCGGCGAGATCGCGCTCTGAACGAGCGCTTTGAAGAGCGACCCGCACGGAGCGTTCGCGAGAGACCTCGTCGAGCGGCGGGTCGTCGCCGCCGATCGCGCTTGCCGCACCAGAAGCGGAGGATTATCATCCGCTTCGTGACCTCACGCGTCGAGGCCACGCTCGAGCCCGCCACCCGCCGGCTCGTTCACCGGCATGAGGCAGAGCAGGTGATGCGCGTCGATGCACAACGCAATCGTGAGCGACTCCTCGGCGCCGCCATCGAGCTGATCCTCGAGGTCGGTGGCGAACCTTCGCGCGAGTCGCTCGCGAGCCACGCCGGGGTTGGCATCGGCACGCTCTATCGACACTTCCCCGACCGACAGTCGCTCCTGCACGCGGTCGTCCGATACGCGCTGGACCGGAGCATCGCGGCCGGCGAGGCCGCGCTCGCCGAGACGGCAGACGGCCTTGATGCGCTTCGAAGGTACATGCACGCCGCCGTCGACAGCGGAATCGGGGTGGTCAATCTGGTCTACCCGCTGCTGGACGCGCCGCACCCCGACCTTCGAGCTCGCGCGGAGTCCATGGTCCGCGCGATGATCGAGCGCGGGCACCGCGAAGGCTGCCTCCGAAGCGACGCATCTCCAGCCGACATCGTCTTCGCCACCATCCGGTTCAGCCGACCCTTGGCCGTCGGTCTGCCGGCCGCCGCCGAACGAGCCATCGCCCATCGCCATATCGACATCTACGTGGACGGGCTGCGCGCGAACCAGGCCAGCGGCGCCTCATGAGCGCGGCATGCGCCCAGGTCGCGAACGGCCAGGAGGAGCTACGCACATGACCGCTTATGTATTGGGTCTCGAGGAGATCGACCGGAGCTCGGTCGACGCCGTTGGTGGCAAAGGCGCGCACCTCGGAGAGCTCTCGCGCATCGAGGGCGTCCGCGTGCCCGAGGGCTTCTGCGTACCGACGCACGCGTTCCAGCGCGTGGTTGGCGCTGCGCCCTCGCTCAACGACCCGCTCGAACGGCTGTCGCGGCTGGGGGGCGACGACCAGGAGGCCATCCGCGTGGTCAGCGCCGAGATCCGCCGGACCATCGAGGGGCTCGCCATCCCCGCCGATCTGGCGGCGGCGATCGCTGGCGCGCACGCGCGGGTCGGCGATCTGGCCGCGTATGCCGTCCGGTCCAGCGCGACCGCGGAGGACCTGCCCACGGCCTCGTTCGCTGGCCAGCAGGACACGTACCTGAACGTCGTGGGCTTGGAGGCGGTCCTCTGCCACGTCCGTCGATGCTGGGCCTCGCTCTTCACCGAGCGCGCCGTGACGTACCGCCTTCGGAGCCGCTTCGACCATCGCGAGGCTCAGCTGGCCGTGGTCGTGCAGCGCATGGTCTTCCCCGACGCGGCCGGCGTCATGTTCACCGCCGACCCCACCCATGGAGACCGGAAGGTGATCTCCGTGGAGGCCATCTTCGGGCTCGGCGAGGCCCTGGTGTCGGGTCTGGTGAACGCGGACGCATACAAGGTGCGGGACGGCGCGATCGTCTCCAAGGTGATCGGCAACAAGCAGCTCGCGATCGCTCCCTCGGCGACGGGCGGAACAGAGCAGCGAGCGCTCCCTCCGGAGAGGCGGGCGCAGCCGACGCTGACGGATCTGCAGGTCCTGCGGCTCGCGCATCTGGGCCGCAAGATCGAGGCGCACTTCGGCCGACCGCAGGACATCGAGTGGTGCCTGGTCGACGATGAGCTCCACGTCGTGCAGAGCCGGCCGATCACCACGCTGTTTCCCATCCCCCCGGCCATCGAGGGGCAGAACCGTGTGTACGTCTCGGTCGGTCATCAGCAGATGATGACCGACGCCATGCGGCCCCTTGGGCTCTCGATGTGGCAGCTCATGGCTGGCAGGACGATGCACGAGGCTGGCGGCAGGCTCTTCGTCGACGTGACCCAGGCCCTCGCAACGCCGGCGGGCCGCGCGGGGCTTCTTGGCGGCCTCGGAAAGTCGGACCCGCTGATCGGCGATGCGCTGAGGACGCTGCTCGACCGCGGCGACTTCATCGCGCCTCTTCCCGACCTCCCCGCGGGCTCCGCGGCCGTCGACGTACCGACTCCCGCCCCGATCGAGACGGACCCGGCCATCGTCGCGGGCCTGATCAAACGCTTCGAGGCTGCGTTGGAGGCCTCGCTGTGCGGGCTGAGGGCGAGCAGGGGCTCGGCGCTCCTCGACGTCATCCTGACCGACATCAAGGCGCTGAGGCAGCTCCTGTTCGACCCGACGAGCATGCAGGTCATCTTCGGGGGGATCGAGGCCGCCTACTGGCTCAACGACCGGATGCACGAGTGGCTCGGGGAGAAGAACGCGGCGGACACGCTGACCCAGTCCGTGCCGGGCAACGTCACGTCGGAGATGGGGCTGGCGCTCCTCGACGTGGCGGACGTCGTCCGCCGGCACGCGGAGGTGGTGGCCTTCCTCGAGCAGGTCGAGAACGACGACGACCTGGATGAGCTCCCCAGGCTCGTCGGAGGGCAGGAAGCGCAGGACGCCATTCGCGGCTGGCTCGACAAGTACGGCATGCGCGGCGTCGGAGAGATCGACATCACGAGGCCGCGCTTTCGGGAGCGACCGATCATGCTCGTGCCTCTGATCCTCGGCAACATCCGGATCTTCGAGCCGGGGGCCGGCGAGCGGCGCTTCGAGCAGGGGCGGCAGAACGCGTGGCGGCAGGAGCAGGACCTGTTGGAGCGCCTCCGGGCCACGCCCGACGGCGAACGGAAGGCGGACGAGACCAGACGCATGATCGACCGGGTCCGCACCTTCGCGGGCTACCGGGAGTACCCCAAGTACGGGATGGTCTGTCGCACCTTCGGGTACAAGCAGGCCTTGCTGGAGGAAGCCGAGCGCCTCGTGCTCGCGGGGGTCCTTCGTGAGAGGGATGACGTCTTCTTCCTCAGGTTCGAGGAATTGCAGGAGGTGGTGCGCACGAACCACGTGGATCAGCACCACATCGACGACCGCAAGGCCGCCTTCAGGTCGTATCAGACGCTCAAGCCGCCCCGGGTGCTGACGTCGGATGGCGAGGCGATCTCTGGGACCTATCGACGCGACGATCTGCCGCCCGGCGCGCTGGTCGGCCTCGGCGTCTCCGCGGGCAGCATCGAGGGGCGCGCCCGCGTCATCCTCGACATCGCGCAGGCCAGCCTCGATGCCGACGACATCCTGGTCACCGTGTTCACGGACCCCAGCTGGACCCCGCTGTTCGTCGCGATCAAGGGCGTGGTCACGGAGGTGGGGGGCCTGATGACCCACGGCGCGGTCATCGCGCGTGAGTACGGCCTGCCGGCCGTCGTGGGCGTCGAGAACGCCACCACGTTGATCAAGGATGGTCAGCGCATCCGCGTGAATGGGACGAACGGAACCGTCGAGGTGCTGTGATCTCCAGGGAACGCAACCCCGGCTCGTCGGAGATGGGTCGCGCGCCGCGGAGTGAGCGCCTTCAGATTGGAGGCGTCGGCGCGATCTCCCGCTGAATCGGCTCCTTCGTGTCCGGCCAGCCCTCGTAGCGCAGCCGGAGCGGGCAGGAGAGACGGCTTGGCTGATGTTCGAGTCTCACTGACATGTCTGACAAAGCTATGGACGGACTCTGTCTCCCGCTGTACTCTGTTCTGGACCGACCTGGAGGCAAAAATGAGGTCCTGTTTCCTGTTTCCTGTTTCCTGTTTCCTGTTTCCTGCCATGCCTTCAGGCGCATGCTGAAGATGAAGCGTCGACAAAGACCGCAAGCACAGATGAAATGCGAGAGGAGGCGCTTGGCATTGAGCGTCAGTACTCACTCGATGGGTCGACCTTCTCCTATCTGCTCCCGCCGGAACTTGAGACCCCGGAGTTTCAACGAAGCGGCTCCCTAACGTGGCTTTATGTCGGACAAGCCGAGTTTCGCGCCTGGGAGGATGTCCAGGAGGGCGTATGGTCGCAAGTGCCCGAAACCATACTCACTGGGCTATCCTTTGATCCTGAGTCGTATCTTGGAGTTGGAGTACAAACTAAAATCGACAAGTACGGTCGGCTTTGGTTACTATACGAGGCCGATCTTGAAGCCGCACGCCAGGCAGTCGTCGACTATAATACCGCTGTACAGTTGGAGTTTTCGCACCTTGAGACGTTCACAGAGACTACCGGAATAGAATTCCCAGAGAACGCCGGTGAGTGGCGCTATACGCAACCCATGTACGACTATTACTGGTACAATTGCTCAGGTGGGACAGAGGAGTACGAGATCACGAACTATACGTATGACGTGTTAGCCGAAGTTTCGGGCACACTTAGTGATCGACAACGCAAGATCGTGATTCTCTGGCGTGGCTCAAGTCACTGTTCCGGCACAATGGTAGACAACCATTGGCTACTGACCGCTGCGCACTGTGTCGCCAGTAGCACTGGCTACTACAGCACTACCAACATGCAAGTGTGTACGCTCGAGAACCTCCAGTCTGGAGCTACATGCTACGATGTTGAAAATGTGGTGGCTCCTGGAGGAGTGTTCGATGGTCAAGCAGAGAATGACTATGCCGTTGTCGAGATCGACGGAACCACAAGTGGTATCGGGTGGTTCGCCCTGACCGATGAGTGGGACTATATCGTCGACAACTACGAACAGTTCGTGAGGGGCTACCCAGGCTATCGAGGAAGTTCATGTGACTCCAATCAAGTGAGCGACAATGCCCAGACGGTAGACGATGCCTACAACGGTTTAAACATGTGGTCGGCCGATGGTTGGGTAGAGGCCACGCCATCTGGCCGTATGGACTACAATATATCCGGCGGAAGTGGAATGTCGGGTTCCCCAGTGTTCTACTGTCCGAATGGCTCTGGATGTGACGATGGGCACTACATCACCGGTGTGATGGCCCAATACGAGTTTGACCCCAGCTATTTCATGGGGCCCAAGGCACGAAGCATCCGCGACTGGGTTATCACAAATACGCCATAGGAGACCCTCATGTATAGATTCACGGCAGCGCTTCTTTTCCTCAGCTCCTGCCAAGCCGATGGCGAGGGGCAGACGCTCGGGACCCTCGAGAACGACCTGTGCGAGACGACCTCCGAAGCGGTGGCCTCTGACGACAACTCTCTCGGCTTTACCGCTGAGGAGCTCGTCACGCAGATGCGCGCGCAGGCCCCAGACACGGTCTACTGGACGGACCAGACGCAGGGTGAGGCTCAAGCAACGCTGTCCTGGACCCTGGAGGGCCTCGACGATGAGCTCACCATCGTCGAGCGGGGCGCGGCGGTGATCGCGTCCGAAGGCGAGGGGATGTCCTGCCTCGACCAGCCCGCCCTGAGTCTGCCCATCGACTTTGCGCTCACCCTCTCAGCGGGCGCGGTCGTCGCGACGGGCACGCTGACCACGCTGGCGCCGACCCTGTCGGTTGACCAGATCTATGTCTCCATGCCGGGCGCGGTCTCCAGCGTCGCCACGCTGTCCTCACCCTACGCGGAGCAGCTCGACCGCTTCGTCGCGGCCGGGGACTACGCCGACCTGGAGGTCGAGACCGTCTGGTTCTCTACGTTCGGGCGCTGGGATCAGGCGCAGGTCGCGTTAGAAGTTGGATACCAGGACGGCCCGTTACAGGTCGCCTGGCGCGGGGACTGGTCGCGCGCCGCGGAGTGAGCGCCCTCATCGCCCCGAAGTCGGCGCGACCTCCCGCTGAATCGGCTCCTTCGTGTCCGGCCAGCCCTCGTAGCGCAGCCGGAGCGGGCAGGAGAGACGGCGCGACAGCTCCAAGGCCAGCGGCAGGAGCTGGTCCCGGCCCTCCGCCCAGGCGGCGAGGGCGCGGTCTTCGGAGCGGGGGCCGCGCAGGGCAGGGCCGCCGTCTTTGCGGGTGAGCGCGATCCAGCTCAGGCTGTGCTGGCCCGAGCCGGAGGAGGGGCGGACCTGGGCCGTCACCAGGAGGACCGCCTCGATGGCCGCCGGCTCCACGGCGATCGTCCTGGGAAACCAGGAGGAGGGCGCGCCGATCACTCGGTCCTGCGCGACGACGAGCACGGCCGGCCTCCACTGGGAGTGGATCTGCGCGGTCGCCCAGCCGGCCAACACGAGGGCCGGGATCGCGATGGGCAGCCAGACCTTCCAGCCGAGCGGCTTGAGCAGCGCGAGCAGCCCCGCCCCGATCAGCAGCACCAGCACCCCGTAGCCCAGGGCCGCGGTCGCGCTGGCCTGCGCTCGCAGCGACAGGACGGCGTCCTCGACCCGCACCGCCTCGAAGGACCCATAGGCCCCCGGCGCTGCCAACAGCTCGGGGACCGTCGCGGGATCGACCTGCAGGGCGTCTCTGCGCATGGCTCCCCCTCCGCGGCCCACCTTAGAGGTAGGCCATCTTCATCGGGATGACCTGACCGTCCTTCCCGAACTGCAGGACGGCGTCCTCGAAGGCGGGCGGCCCGAAGCGGCCGTGCGCGTTGTTCGAGCAGGCCACCCCTTCGCGCGGCAGCCCAAGCCAGCTCGTGTCCAGCGTGTTGTTGCCGTTCTCGTCGTGAATGGCCGCGACCGCGTAGCTGCCGAAGGGCAGGGCCAGGCTCACCCGCGCGGCGCCATCGACCACGGGCACGCGCTTCAGGATCAACGCCCGGTCCAGGTCGAGCGGAAAGCCGTCGTCCGACGCGTAGACCGCGACGATCACCTGACCGGCGCCGCTGCGCAGCGGGCCCACCTCCAGCACCAGCTCGCCCGTGCCCGCCGCGCGCGCGGGCCCGAGGCCCAGCAGCAGCGCGAGCGCGGCCCCGCTCACGGCACCCACCGCGCGACGAACAGGTTCGTCTCCCGGTTCTGCCCGCCGCGGTTGCTGGCGAAGACCAGCCACTGGTTGTCCGGCGAGAACATGGGGAAGCCGTCGAACTCCGCGGTGTAGGTCACCTGCTCCGGCGTGCCTGCGTCGAGCCCGACCATGTACAGGTCGAACTCGCGCGGGTTGCCGCCGGCGTTGCTGGAGTAGATGGCGCCCTTGTCGCCCGGCAGCGGGTAGGGGCCGAAGTTGGCCGACCCGTTGCTGGTGAGCTGGCGAACGTTGGTGCCGTCCGCGTTGGCCCAGAACAGCTCGAGCGCCGAGGGGCGCACCAGGTCCAACTTCAACAGGCGCTTGTAGTCGTCCAGCGCCTTGCCGGTGGGTCGACTGGCCCGCCAGACGATGGACGAGCAGTCCGCGCTGAAGTAGGCGCCGCCGTCGTAGCCCGGCGTGTTCGTGAGCTGCTTGAGGTCCGAGCCGTCCGCGTTGGCCGACCAGAGGTCCAGGTCGCCGCCGCGGGTCGAGGTGAAGATCACCCGCCCGTCCTTCATGCAGGCCGTGGCCTCGGCGTCGTAGCCGGGGTTGGGCAGGAAGGGCTCGGTGGGCTGGCCGGGGCCCCGCTGCCAGACGATCTCGTAGCTCGGGTAGATCGCCCAGACATAGCCCTGGGACTGATCCGGCGGCGGCGGGCACTCGGCCCCGGCGCCCTCGGTCGTGGCGTAAAGCTGCCGCTCGCCCGTGGGCCAGCCGTAGTAGCCGCAGGTGGTGCGGCCCTTGCCCGAGGAGAGCAGCGTGACCTCGCCCGTCGTCAGGTCGAGCAGGTGCTGCTGGTCGCAGCCGCCGCCCTCCGGCGTGCGCTGGAAGATGAGGTGCTTTCCGTCCGGCGACCAGTAGGCTTCGGCGTTCTCGCCGCCGAAGGTGAGCTGGCGCAGCTCGGCGAGGTGCTTCTCGCGGCTGTCCAGCAGGTGGCTCGCGTCCTTGCCCGCAGTGGGCTTCCATCCGGCGCCGCCGTGCGGGCTGCCCGTCGCTGGACGCGCCCGCAGCGTCGCGCGCAGCCGCACCTCGGCGTCGCCGCGCTTGACCACCAGCTCGACGATCTGGCCGGGCTTGCGGTCCTGCAGCACGAAGGTCATGTCGTAGAGGTTGCGCACCGCGACGCCGTCCATGCCGATCAGCACGTCGCCCGCCTGCACGCCCGCCTCCTCCGCCGGGCTGCCGGGGCGGACGCCGGAGAGCTTCACGCCCTCGGCGCCCTCGCCGGACATCGCCGTGTAGTCGGGGATCGACCCCAGATAGGAGCCGTAGCCGCGGCTGTCGCCCGCCATGACGGGGCCGCCGGTGGGCTGGGCGTAGCTCAGCTTCGTGGCCGGCTGGGAGAGCGTCGAGAGCGTCTCCTGGAGCAGCGCCGCGACCTGCCCGCCGCCCGCCGCGTTCAGGAGCGGCGCGTCGTCCTCGGGCATGTGGTACTCGGCGTGCGCCCCGCTGAACAGGTGCACGACCGGCACGCCCTTCGTGTAGAAGGACATCTGGTCGGACGGGCCATAGCCGTCCCCGCCCAGCTCCAGGCTCAGGCCCGCCTTCGCAGCGGCCGGCTCCAGAACGCTCTTCCACTCCGGCGCCGAGTCCGTGCCCAGCGCCCGCAGCTTCCCGTCGCGCACACGGCCCACCATGTCCAGGTTGACCATCGCCACGGTCTTCTCGAGCGGAAACAGCGGATTCCCGACGTACCAGGCGGATCCACCGAGCCCGATCTCCTCGGCTGTGAACGCGATGACCACCACCGTCCTGCGGTCTCCGGTGGCGTCCGCCAGCTGGTCGCGCAGGGCGCCCACGCCGCAGAGCATCGCCGCGACGCCGGACGCGTTGTCGTCCGCGCCGTTGTGAGGCTCCTGCCGGTCGGGAGCGCGGCTGCCGGGGCCCCCCATCCCCAGGTGATCGTAGTGGGCGCCGACGACCACCACCTCCTCGGCCAGCGCGCCCACGCCGGGCAGGACGCCCACCAGGTTGTGGACCTCCGCGCGCGTCGGGCTCATGCTGATCGTGCCGCTCACCGTGGCGCCGCTCACCGACGCCGAGCGCGGCTTGTAGCCCGCGTCGATGGCGGCGCGCTCGGCCCAGAGATCGAGCCCGCCCGTCTTCATCCACGCCTCGGCCACCGCCCGCGTCACCTGGATCACGGGGATCCCGGCGTCCGACTGGGGACCGTCCACCCGCATCACCGGCAGGCGATCGGGCTCGTCCGCCTCTGCCGGCGGCGCGACCAGCACCAGCGCCACCGCCCCGGCCTCCCGCGCGGCCAGCGCCTTGTAGCGGATCTCCGACCAGCGCGTGGCGCGCTTGCCGTCGAAGGGGCTGCTCTCGTCGCGCTCGCCCGGCTCGTAGCGCATCGCCAGCGCCACCTTGCCCTTGACGTCTACACCAGCGTAATCGTCATAACCAAGCTCCGTCGCCCGGATGCCGTAGCCGACGAAGACCAGCGGCGCCTCGAAGCTGCCCGACCCGGACATGCCCAGCGGCGTAAACTCCGTCCCCACCGCCAGCGCCGCGCCGCCCTGCGCGCCCAGCGTGTTGGTCGCCCCCAGCTGCACCCCGGTCGTCACGCTGAACGTCTGCCGAAAGGAGCCGTTTACCGGCTCCAGGCCCAGCGCGAGCAGGCGCTGCTCCAGCCACGCCGTCGCCGCGTCCAGGCCCACGGTGCCCACGCCGCGCCCCGCCATGGCGTCCGAGGAGAGCGTCCCGGCCAGCGAAGCGAAGCACTCGGGCGTCGCCTGGAGCCCCCGAGAAGCTGCCGTCGGCGGCTCCTTTTTACAGGCCAGCGCGAGGATGAGCAGCAGCGGTGTGCTTCGAGTCAACCGGACCTCCACGAGAGTCTGGAGGTCTAACCGGCTGGTCGGTCAAGCACAGGTCAGGACGTGGCCCGCCCGTCGACAGCAGCAGCGACAGGCTGGTATGGTCACATGGGGTAGCTCCATGTGCGCCCCCGATCGAGGTCTCCCATGCACCGCATCTACGCGCCCCTGCTCCTGCTCCTCACCTCTGCCTGTGTGGACCCGCCCGTCGACGACAAGGGGACCACCGACACCAGCACCCCCGCCGAAGGCGAAGGGGAAGGCGAGGGCGAGGGAGTCGACAACTGCCCGCTGCTCACGCTCAGCTCGCTCAGCGTGAACGTCGCCAACGCCGCGGCCGGCTCGGCCAACACCGGCATCCTCACGATCACCAACGACTGCACGGGCGAGTTCCCGCTGGTCGTGACGCCCACCCTGGGGGCAGGCTCGTCGGAGACCTTCTCCGTGCCGACCGACCGGCTCACCATCCCGCCCGGCGTGGGCCAGGAGCTGGTGATCACGTTTACGCCGCCAGACTTCGCCACCTACGCCGGGACCATCGTGCTCGAGAGCAACGATGAGGTCAACCCGACCATCGAGGTGCCCGTCTGGGGCCAGGCGGTGGCGGACGCCGACCAGGACGGCTTCGAGAGCCTCGCGGCCGGCGGCGAGGACTGCGACGACTCCGACGAGAACGTCTACCCCGACGCGCCCGAGACCTGGTACGACGGCATCGACGCGGACTGCGAGGGCGACAGCGACTACGACAAGGACAGCGACGGCTACGACAGCGACGCGTACGGCGGCGATGACTGCGATGACGCCGACGAGGACGTCTTCCCTGGCGGCGCCGACACCTGGTACGACGGCGTCGACGGCGACTGCGCCGGTGACAGCGACTACGACAAGGACGGCGACGGCTACGACAGCGACGCCTACCGCGGCCCCGACTGCGACGATACGGATCCCGAGGTCTATATTGGCGCCGAAGAGACGCCGTATGACGGCGTAGACTCCGACTGCGACGGCGTCAGCGACTATGACGCCGACGAGGACGGCTACGACAGCCCCGCCTACGGGGGCGACGACTGCGACGACGACGATCCGGACTCCTTCCCCGACGCCGAGGACACCTACGACCGGGTGGACACCGACTGTGACGGCCTGCTCGACGAGGACGGCATCGCCGTCGGGAACATCCTCATCACCGAGGTGATGACGGACCCGAACCTCGGCACCGAGGCGTACGGAGAGTGGTTCGAGCTGTACAACGACTCCTCGCTGGACATCGACCTCTACGGTTGGGAGGTCGCCCAGGCCGACGGCCTGGAGGGCTTCACCATCGACGAGCACCTCTCCATCGGGCCGGGCGAGTTCCTCACCTTCGTCTGCTCCTCGAACACCTCGAAGAACGGCGGCATCACCCCTGACTACACCTACAGCCGCTCCGACTTCGAGCTGGAGGACAAGCGCGACACCATCCTCCTCTCGGTGGACGGGCGCGAGATCATCGGCATCGAGTACCGCAGCACCTGGGGCATGACCGCCGGCTACACGACCCAGCTCGATCCAGACCGCTTCGACGACAGCGTCATCGAGGAGGAGGACAGCTGGTGCGCCGCCAGCAGCACCTTCGGCCTCGGCGACTACGGCACGCCCGGCGACGAGAACGACGACTGTTGACGTCTGGCTCCGCGCGCGTGAACATCATGGCCCCCGAGAGGTCTCACGATGATCACGCTGCTCGCACTGCTCGCCCTGCCCGCGCACGCCCAGGAGGAGGCCACCGACGGTCGCCTCCCGATGGAGCTCGGCCTCCGCTACCGCGCCATGAGCGTGCCCGACAGCATCATCGACACCTGGGCCTACGACGAGACCGACCCTGACGAGCCGGCCCCGGTCGAGCGCCCCAAGGTCAAGGGCAGCACCTTCGGCCTGGAGTACAGCCTGGTCCAGCCGCAGACCCTCTGGACCTTCTACGTGGAGCGCTTCAAGAGCGGCGTAGAGCCCGGCTACTGGGACGACGTGGACGACGGCGAGGTCGATCACGAGGACGGCACCTGGGTCGAGCCCTCCGACAACTTCGGCATGTGGACCCTGGGCGTCAACACGGGCCGCGATTTCCCCCTCAGCTCGAACCAGAACCCGGTCTGGGTCTCGCTGCACCTGAGCGGCGGGCTCGGCGTGGGCATCGTCACCGGCGAGCTCACGCAGTGGGTGGTCGGCTTCGACCGCGCCACCGTCACGGTCAACGACCCCTCCTGCCTGCCGCAGTCACCCGCCTACGAGCGCTACACGACCTGCGGCGACGACGGCACCGTGCGCGTCCCCGGCGTGTTGCCGGTCATCGACGGCAACCTGGGGCTGAAGCTGAACTTCCCCTACGGCTACCTGCGCCTGGAGGGCGGCCTGCACGACATGGCCTACTGGGGCGTCGCGGCCGGCGGCCACTTCTGAGCCCACCGTCGATAAGGAAAAGCCTCGCTTCGCACAGGTTCCAGCATACCGAACGAAGGAATAGCAAGCCACAGAGTCCCGGCCCGTGCGAAGCGAGGCTTCTGTTTTTTGTTATGCCCTGTCGCGGCCCGGCGCGCATCAGACCGCCGTCAGACAATTTGGTTAGCTTCTTCAAAATCGGCGAGGCAGGCTCCTCACCCGCGAGCGGCCGCCGCGACCAGCGCGCGATAGGGCGCGACCACGTCCACCCCAGGCTGTGGCGCGAGCCTCTCCGGGTGCCACTGCACCCCCAGCGCGAGGGGGTGCGACGGGTGCAGGATGACCTCCGCCACCCCATCCGGCGCGCGCCCCACCACCACGAAGCGCCCCGGGTCCGCCACCGCCTGGTGATGGGTCGAGTTGACGGCCAGCTCGGCGGCGCCGAAGAGGGGGACCGCCGCCGCCTCCAGCAGGACGGCGTGCCAGGGCTCCGCCGGATCGCTCGGCTGCTCGTGCTCGCGGGCGTCCGCGAGCTGAGCGTGAATGTCCTGCCAGAGCCGGCCCCCCGAGGCCACCGCCAGCGCCTGCATGCCCCCGCAGACGCCGAGCACCGGTCGCTCCCGCGCCAGCGCCCCGCGCGCCAGCCCGAGCTCCAGCGCCGCGCGGCCCTCGTCCACGCCGTCCAGCCGCCCCAGCACCTCCTCGCCGTAGTGGCGCGGGTGCAGGTCGATGGCGCCGCCGGTGATCACCAGCCCCTGCGCGCTCGACAGCACCCAGTCCAGCCAGGCGGGCTCCGGCGCCTCGTTGGGCGGGATCAGCACGGGCTCTCCGCCCGCCGCGCGCACCGCGTCGAGGATGGCCGCGAGGACGAAGACCTCGGGTAGAGCGGGCCGCACGCGCGTGGAGACGGGCTTCGGTCCCAGGGCGCGGCGGTCTGCGGTCACGGCGATCACGGGTCTTGCCATGGGTCGATTCTCCCGCGCGGATGATACGATGGGGCGTTCTGCCGGCCCAGCCTCGGGCGCGGCGAGGGAGTGCCAGGATGGGCGGCATCGGCGTCATCAGCAACCCGCGCAGCGGAAAAAACAAGCGCAACCCGGGCCTCGCGCGTCGCCTCGCCTACATTCTCGGCGACAAGAACATGCTCCACCAGCCGAATCACCTCGATGATCTGGCGGAGGTCGCGCGCTATTTCCGCGACCAGAAGGTGGAGATCCTCTGCATCAACGGCGGCGACGGCACCGCCCACACCGTGCTCAGCACCTTCCTGCGCGAGTACGGCGCGGTGGCCCTGCCGATGATCGTCCTCCTGCGCGGCGGCACGATGAACACGATGTCCAAGAACATCGGCCTCCAAGGCACGCCCGAGGGCATCCTGGGCCGCGTCGTCAACGCCTTCGCCGCCGACGAGGCCCTGCCCACCGTCGAGCGCAACCTGCTGGTCGTAGACGGCCAGAAAGCAGGCTTTCTCTTCGGGAATGGGCTGATGAGCTCGTTCCTCGAGGCCTACTACGAGGGCGGCGACGCCAGCCCGTGGAAGGCGTTCAAGGTCCTGGTCCGCACCGTCGGCAGCGCGCTGGTCGGCGGCTCCTTCATCCAGCGCCTGCTCAAGCCGGTGCGCGTCACGGTCGAGGTGGACGGCGAGCGCTGGGAGCCCCGCGAGTACCTCTCCGTCGGCGCCGGCACCATGGCCCTTGAAGCCCGGCGGGTCGTCGATCACGACCGC
>CAZKWG010000051.1:0-15199 GCA_964556105.1 uncultured Enterobacterales bacterium
GCGCCGGCGCGCCCGCACGAGCTCGTGGGTGACGCCGACCAGGCAGAGGACGTGGTGAATCCCCAGCCAGAGCCAGCCGCGCGCGCCCAGCATCGGGCCGAAAAGGATCGTGACGCCGATCGCCGCCACGGCCCAGGACAGCGCGATCACCGTGCCCGCATCGACGCGCCTGCGCGCCATCGCTCCCTCCTCTGGGCAGCATAGCGCGCCGGCTGGTTAAGAGAACATCGATGAGCGCTGCTCCCGAACGAAGCGCGCATGGCTGGCGTGGGCTCGTCGTCGATGACCGCTCCGCGGGCTGGCGCATCGACGTGTACCTGGCCCGCCGCTTCCCGGCCTGGTCGCGCACGAGCATCGCCCGCTTCATCCGCGAGGAGGTCATCGTCAGCGAGGAGCGGCGTCTAAAGCCGTCTTCCACCCTGAATCTCGGCGAGCGCATCCGCATGTACGTGCCGGGGCTCGCGCCGGAGGCCCCGCCGCCGCCCTTGCCGCCCGTGCTCTACGAGGACGAGCGCGTCATCGCCTTCGACAAGCCAGCGGGCCTGCTCATGCACCCGACGGGTCAACGCTGGAGCTGGGCGCTGATCGGTCTGGCCCGCCAGGCCCGGCCGGGGGCGCATCTCGACCTGGTCCACCGGCTGGACCGCGAGACCAGCGGCGTGGTCGTGCTGAGCAAGGACATGGAGATGAACGCCTTCCTGAAGAAGGCCTTTCAGGAGCACCGCGCCCACAAGACCTACCAGGCGCTGGCGCGCGGCGTCATCGCCTGGGACCGGCAGGAGGTGGACGCGCCGCTGGGCCACCGCGAGGGCAGCGAGATCCGCATCCGCCAGGGGGTCACGCCCGACGGCGCCTCGGCGCGCACGACCTTTCGGGTGCTGGAGCGGCTCGCCGACCACACGCTGGTCGCCTGCCACCTGCACTCCGGGCGAACGCACCAGATCCGCGTCCACCTGGAGCACCTCGGCCACCCGCTGCTGGGGGACAAGCTCTACGGTCACGGGGACGAGGTCTTCTTGCGCTACCTGGACCACGGCGCCGATCCGCTGGTGCGCGCAGCGGCCGGCTTTCCTCGCCAGGCCCTGCACGCCGCGCGCCTCATCCTTCCGCAGCCGGGAGGGCAGGAGCTGCGGATCTCTGCGCCGCTGCCGCCGGACATGCAGGCGGTGCTGGACGGTGAGGCGCCAGGATGGCAGGCTTCAGAGGAAGATGTGCTCGCCGGCGGGGAAGACCCTGACGCCGCCGGAGCTGGTGATTAGGGACTGTCCAACTGCACCCACGCCGAAGGATCCGACCATGACCCTGCTCACGCTCACGCTTGGTCTCACCGTGGCCCACGCTCAGGCGCAGGACGTCTTCGCTGAGCCTCCGCCCGCGATCCCCGTCACTCAGGAGGCGCCGGCTGTGGCGGGCCCCCGTCGGCCGCCGACCCGCTCCCCGGAGCGCCTGCAGTCGCTGCGCCAGTATCAGGACGAGCGCCTCACCCTGCGGCCGGAGACCGAGGTTCATGGCGGCGGGGTGATGGTCGTCGGGGGTGGCGTCGGCGTCATCGGGCGCGGCCCCTACGGCGGCGTCCAGGTGGGCGGCATGATCCCCGGCGCGGTCTTCCAGGAGCCGGTCACGCTGGAGCGGAGCTGGGGCGTCTATCGCGGGCCCGAGCGGCTCACGACGCCGGATCTGCTGCGCGAGGGCGGGGAGAACATCCGCGCCGAGGACCTCGAGCGCGACATCCGCCGCGCGAAGCTGGCCTCGAACGTCTGGCTCGGGGTGGCGGGCGTTGGCGTTGCCACGGCGGTCAGCGGGATGATGGGCCTCAGCATCGCCGAAGACCGCGCCGACGCGATCTTCTTCAACAACGTCACCGTAGGCGGCGCCGGCGTGGCCGCCCTGGGCGTCGTGGCCAGCTCGTTCCCGCTGACCAAAGCGCGCGCGCTGAAGCACGAGCCGTCCAAGACCCTCGGGCTCGACGAGACCCAGGCGCTCGTGCGGAGGCACAACGAGGCGCTCCGCGTCGAGCTCGGGCTGAGCCCGGACGACGTCTGGCAGGTCGAGAGCGCGCCGCCGCCGGGGCGGTGACGCCCCGGCCCTCGTCGGTCAGAGGCTCTCGAAGGTCGTCGCCTTGGCGGTGATCTCGGAGATGCCCACGGACTGGCTCTTCGAGCCGGGCCAGGTCTCCAGGATCTCCAGCTTCAGCTCGCCCCAGGCGCTGCCGCTGTAGCCGTTCATCGCGGGCACGTCGGCCCACTGCGGGCCGGCGGCGTCGGGCAGCTCCGTGATCAGCGAGCGGTTGCCCACGGAGACCTTCACCTTCTTCGCCCGCGCCAGATCCTTGCCGGCGGGCGCGATGCCGATGCGCGAGAAGCCGAAGCCGACGCTGTCCAGCGTGATCTCGGCGCCCTCGGCCGCGCCGGACCAGAAGGTCTTCGGGTTGGCGTCGAAGAGGGACTCCTGAACGCGCCCGCTGTCCGTGCTGGAGACCGCCGTGATCTTCGGCGCGGCGTCGAACTCCTTGAGGTGGACGAGCAGCTCGCTGACGGCGAGGTTCGGGAAGTCACGGCCCGCGTAGACGCCGGAGATGGTGATCTTCACCTTCCCTCCCGCCTCTTCGGTGCCGAGCTTTATGTCGGGGATGTCCACGACCTGCCAGCCGTTCTTGTCCTCGAAGCTGGCGTCCGCGGTGCCGACCGAGATCAGGTCGCGGTCCTCGTTGTACGAGAAGACCTCGACCCGGACGCTCTTGACGCGCGGGTAGTCCATGAAGGTGTCGTCGTCCTTGGCCCAGCCGACGATCATCCCGATCTTGTCGACCTCACCCTTGGGCACGTCCAGGATGACGTACTCGCCCAGGTTCTCGCTCTCGCCGGGGACCATCCAGCAGGTCTCCTTCTTGTTGTCGATGGCCGCAGGCGCGTTCCAGTAGTTCGCGCCGAGCTTGGTCTCGGGACGGAAGCTCGACGCGGTGGCGCCGGCGTGCGCGGCGGGAGCCAGCAGGACGGCCAGGAGAGCAGAGAGGAGCACAGAGACCTCCAGAGAGAAGGCGGTTGTAGCACGCGGACACGCCACACCTCAACCCGTGGGGCCCGCCTTTTCATCACGGCGGGCCCCGCGAGGCTGCGCTACTGGCGGTCCACGATGATGAACTCGACGCGACGGTTGATGGCGCGGCCCTCCTCCGTCTCGTTGGTGTCGAGGGCGCGCATCTCGCCGAACCCGACGGCGTCCAGGCGACCCGGATCGACGCCGCGCTCGGCGAGGGCGGCGCGCACGGCGTCGGCGCGCTGCTGGGAGAGCTTCAGGTTGTAGACGTCGTTGCCGACGTCGTCGGTGTGCCCTTCGATGCGGATCTTCAGCAGCTCGGGGTGCAGGTTGATCACCGCGGCGATCTCGTCGAGCAGGCTGTAGGAGACCGGGCGGATGATCGCCTTGTTGAACTCGAAGTAGATCTTGTCGAGGATGCGGATCTGCGAGGCCTCGAGCACGACGCGGCCCTCGTCCGGGCAGCCGTCGTCATCGTCCACGCCGTTCGTGATCTCGCGCTCCAGCGGGCACTGGTCGTCGGCGTCCAAGAAGCCGTCGCCGTCGTTGTCGTCCTCGGGGCAGCCGTCCTCGTCCTCGAAGTCGTCGAAGTCCTCCGGGTCCACCGTGCAGCGATCCACGTCGTCCTTGTAGCCGTCGCCGTCGGTGTCCTCGATGGGCTTGTCGTCCGGGCAGCCGTCTTCATCCAGGTAGTCATTGACGATCTCGGGATCGTCCGGGCACTGATCGTCCTCGTCGAGGATCGTGTCCTTGTCGTTGTCCGGGTCCGGGCAGCCATCGCGGTCGCGGTAGCCGTCGTGGTCCTCCGGGTCGACCGGGCACTGATCGTCGTCGTCCAGGATGTCGTCGTTGTCGTTGTCGTCCTCGGGGCAGCCGTCCTGGTCGCGGAAGTCGTCGTCGTCCTCCGCCTCCTCCATGCACTGGTCCTCGCAGTTGACCACGCCGTCCTTGTCGCGGTCGAGCACGCAGGGGTCCAGGTTCGGGGCGACGGTGATGCCGCCAAAGACGCGGTAGTCGGGGGCGCCCACGCCAGAGAGCACGCCGAAGCCGGCGCCGGCGTTGATGGTCACGACGTCCGAGGGCATGATCTTGAAGCCGGCGTTGACCTCGGCGGGGCGCGCGGCGGCCTCCGTGCCGGCGACCTCCCCCTGGAGCTCCGCCAGGATCTCGAAGGGGTCCGTGGGCCGGATGCCCAGGCCCACGCCATAGACGAAGACCTTGCTGGAGAAGCTGATCCCGCCCGCCTCCGCGGCGTCGCGCGCGCGCAGCCCGGCCGTGCCGGCGAGGCGAAAGCCGTACTTCCCGTCGCGGATCGAGCCGTCGGCCACCTCGAGGACGGCGCTCGGCGTGACGGTGACGACGTCCTCGCCCAGGAAGCCGGTGCCCGCCGCCGTCGGCAGCCCGATGGGGATGAAGAAGGCCAGACCGACCGGGACGCGGTCCAGGTCGAGCGCGACCACCTTGGGCGTCAGGCGCACATCCCCCGAGCCGTTCAAGGGCAGGGGCGTGGGCTCCTGGGTCGGGTTGTACACCGTGTTGAGGTCGTAGCCCTCCTGCCAGAGCACCAGCGGGACATCGACAGTGAACGAGAAGAAGCGGCTCAGGCCGATGCCCACCTGGGCGTTGGCGTGGACGCGATCGTCGATGATGCCGTCGCCGTCGTCGCCCGTGACCAGCGCGTTGACCGGCGCGGTGCGCGCGCCCTCGAAGACCAGCACCATCGGGTCGTTCGCGTAGCCGACCCAGAGCGAGCCCCCGATCTGGAGATGTTTGAGCGTCGCCGAGGAGGGGACGGCGAAGTAGCCATAGGCGTCGGCATAGGGCCGGAACAGCTCGATGTCGATGTCCTGATCATGGCCGCCATCCTGAGCGTGCGCTCGGGAGCCAGCCAGCATCGCCGTCATGATCAGGGCGCGCGCACCTCGCATCCTCACACCTCGCTGGTCTCTCGGGGTCGCCTTCTCAGGGTGACTCAGGGATAGTACCCCTCGTACGCCGTCAGCTCTCGCTCACCCGAGGTCAGTCCATCGACCGTGATCTCGATGGAGTAGACCACGCCCAGGCGCGGCACATAGTAGGCCGTCGTCGTCGCCTCGCGGGAGAAGGTGCCGCCCAGGCCAGACTCCACCAGATCGTAGTCGTAGTCGATGACCAGGGCGTTGTCGAAGGTGCCGGCCGTGACCTCGATGGACGAGGTGCCGACGACCGTGGCCGTGCCCTCCACCCGGAAGAGCGGCCCGATGGCGGCGTCCTCGGCGCTGTACGCGAACTCCCAGGTCGCGCCGGGGATCAGCTCCGCCTCGGGCAGCAGCACGGTGCGCGGCTCGGAGTACTCCGCGGTGAAGACGGCGAAGCCAGACGTGGCGACCGAGTAGCCGGAGAGGGAGACCAGCCCGCCGTCGCAGCTCCAGCTCTCTTCGGTGTTCCAGGAGCTGAGCGCGCTGTTCAGGGCCCGCGCGAAGAGCGCGTCGCCGGTGCCGCTGTCCCAGTCGGAGATGGTCTGCTCCTCGGTGTAGGTGGTGCCGTCGAAGAGCAGGGTGACGTAGGTGAGCAGGGCGGCGCTGCCGTTCGAGGTGGGCAGGTAGACGTTGCAGTACCCGTCCTCGTCCACATCGCCGTCGCAGTCGTCGTCCGCGCCGTTGACGCTGCCCTCGTCGGCGCCGGGGTTGATCGCGGCGTCCGCGTCGTCGCAGTCATCGCCCGCGCAGGCGCCGCCGTCGGCGCTCACGCCCTCGTAGCCGTCGCCGTCACAGTCGCAGTCCAGGGTGACGACGTTGCAGTCATTGTCTACGCCGTCGGCGCAGACCTCGGCGTCCGACGGGCTCACCTCGTAGTTGTTGTCGTCGCAGTCGTCGCCGCCGTACTCGGCCGAGGGGTGATCGTCGCGGTCGCAGTCGTAGTCGTCCAGCCCGTCGCAGTTGGCGTCGAAGCCGTCGTAGCAGGCGTCCGTGTTGTTCGGGTTGATCGTCGCGTCCAGGTCGTCGCAGTCGCTGCCGTCGCACTGGGTGCCGTCAAAGTCGTCGTCGTCGCAGTCGCACTCCAGCTCGCCGCCGCAGTCGCTGTCCACCTTGTCGCCGCAGACGTCCTCGGCCCCCGGATAGGTCGCGGGGTCCTCGTCGTCGCAGTCGTCGTTGCAGTCCGCGCCGTCCCCGTCGGCGTCGGCGTCGTCGCCGTCCGCGCAGTCGTTGTCGACGCCGTCGCAGTAGACCTCGGCCACTCCTGGCGAGACGGTCGCGTCCGCGTCGTCACAGTCCCCGTCGGCGGGCGCATATCCGTCGCCATCCAGGTCCTCGATCGCGGCGCCGGTCTCCTCCGGCTCTTTGTCGTCGCCCTTGCAGGCCAGCAGCGCGATCAGCGCCAGGAAGCGCAGGTTTACAGTCGGCTTTCCCATGAGCGTCTCCGTTCGGTCGGTCCAACCGAAACTCTAGCCGATCTGCGCCAGGATCGCCACAAAAGCGCGGGCCACCTCAGCCCGCGCGCGTCCAGACCTCGCCGACGCGCTGAAGCTCCCCCCGGCTCCCGATGGGGAGCGGGAGGCGATCGGACCAGGCGCTGGCCTCGTGGAGGACGACGCTCTCGAAGCCTGACGCGTGGAGCTGGGCGCTGGCCTCGGCGGGCGTGGCGTAGTGGGTCACGACCCGCCCGCGCGCGACGAGGGTGAGCAGCCGAAAGAAGAGCGCCACCGCCGGAAAGCGCGTCAGCACGTCGGCCGAGATGAGGTCGAAGGCGTACATGCCCTGAGGAAAGCCAGCCAGAAAGGAGCCGATTCGCCCCCAGAGCCCCTCGACCTGGGCCCTGTCGAAGTAGAGCAGCAGCCCCTCCGTGATCACCGCCGTGGGCAGGCTGGGGTCGAGGAGATCGGCGGTGGCGCCGCGCAGGCTGGTAGGGCCCTCGTCCACGAGCGCGTTCAGCGGCAGGACGTGGTGGCGTGGTCCGCGCAGGCCCTCGAGGGCGCCGCGCTTGCGCGCGACCATGTCCGGCAGGTCGCCCTCGACGTAGGTCAGGCCCAGGTCGGCGTAGCGCTCCGAGAGCCGCAACCCGCGGGCCGACATCCCCGCGGCGATCTCCACCACCTGGCGCACGCCGCGCCGCTCCACCGCCTCGCAGAGCACGGCCTCGACGAGGAGATGCCGTTGAAGGAGCGCCTTCTCCAGCGTCATCCCCCCGAGCAGGGGCGAGGTCACGGCCATCAGCGGCCGAGCGAGGTGGTAGAGCGTCGGGCTCAACGCCGCCGAGAGCGCCGGGTGGGAGAGCCCGTGGCGGGCCCAGATGGTGCCCGTGTAGTGGGCGGTGGGGCTGATGCGCGAGGTGTCCATCGTCTGCGCCCCTCGTCAGCCCTGCCGCCCCTCGATCGCCAGCAGCAGCACGGGGATGGCCACGCCGAGGCGAGGGTCGAGCCGGCCCGCGGCCGCGCTCAGGTCCACGTCGTAGCGGAGGAGGAAGGGATTCCAGTGCTGATGGATGTACCCGACCTCTTCTCCATTCATGGTCAGGGTGTACTTCAGCGGGATCAGGTTCGAGAGGAAGCGCCTCAGCAGCGCCATCGCCGCCGAGTCCTCCTGGAGCTTGCCCACCGTCGCGTCGCCAGGCCCGAGCACGGTCCACTCGTCTCGCAGGATGGAGCGCATCCCGGCGCGGCGCAGCGCGCCCGCCACCTCGCCCGTGTTCGCGTCCGTGACGTCATAGGTCGCCGAGATGTCCAGGACCTGCCGCGCGCGGATCCGCAGCATGGGCCGGGTCTGTTGCTCGTCGGCGAAGACCGTCAGCTCTTCGCGCAATCGAAAGGCCCGCTGCTTGACGTAGAAGCGCAGGATGCCGTCCGGCCCGAAGAGTCGGAAAGCCGAGCCGAACAGCTTGAACCAGGCCTTGCGAGCCGTATAGCGGGACTCGTAGACCGCGGGCAGCTCGCGCGTCTCCTCTGGCATCGGGACTCCTTGGGCCCGGGAGGTTAGCACGGGAGACACCGGTCGGCGCGTCACCACGTCGAACAGACGGGTTCGCGTCCCCGACCTCACCTCGTTAGACGAGACGCGATGATCACGAGGCTGGACCACATCGCCATCGCGGTGCCCGATCTGAGCGAGGCGATCACGCGCTTCGTCTCCGACCTCGGTCTCACCCTCGCAGGTCAGGAGGACGTGCGATCGGCGCACACGCGCACGGCCTTCCTGCCTGTGCCCGGCACCCAGATCGAGCTCATTGAGCCGCTGGACGGGCAGGGCCCGGTCCAGAAGTTCCTCGATACGCGCGGCGGCGGTCTGCACCACCTGTGCTTCGAGACCGATGACATCGAGGCGGACATGGCGCGTCTGAAGGAGCGGGGCTACCGCTTCCTCACCGAGGCACCCACGCCGGGCGCGCACGGGACCCGCGTGGTCTTCATTCACCCGAAGTCGGCGGGCGGCGTGCTGATCGAGCTCGCGGAGCACCCACAGCACCCGAGCCACGAGGCCGCGGAATGAGCCTGGCCTACGGCGAGCAGACCACGCTGGCCTGGCGCAAACGCCGCGCCGGTCAGCGCATGATGATCGGCTTCCACGGCGCCGCGCCGAGCCAGGAGGTGCGGGACTTCGTCCGCGAGGCCATCCCGGGCGGCTTCATCCTCTTCGCGCGCAACGTCGAGGAGCCGGCGCAGGTGCTCGAGCTGAACCGCGAGCTCCAGAGCCTGCTCCCCGACTCCCACCCGCCCTTTCTGGGCGTGGACCAGGAGGGCGGTCGCGTGCAGCGGGTGCGCGCGACGAGCTGGCCGCGCGCGCGCTGGGTAGGCAACGTGGACGATCCACGGCGCACCTGGGAGCTGGGCCTGGCCATGGCCGACGAGCTCCTCTCCATGGGGTTCAACGTCAACTTCGCCCCTGACTGCGACGTTGACTCGAACCCCAAGAACCCCGTCATCGGCGACCGCGCCTTCGGGGCGAAGCCCGCCGCGGTCATCCGGCACAGCCAGGCGCTCATCGGCGCCATGCAGGAGCGTGGGCTCATCGCCTGCGCCAAACATTTCCCCGGACACGGCGACACCGCGCAGGACAGTCACCACGAGCTGCCGCGGGTGGAGAAGGAGCTGCAGGAGCTCCGTGAGGTGGAGCTGCCGCCCTTCCAGGCCGCGGTGCGGGCCGGCGTCGGGATGGTGATGAGCTCGCACGTTGTCTTCCCGTCCTTGGACGAAGACTATCCGGCGACGCTCTCTCCGCCCGTGCTGCGCGGGCTCCTGCGCGAGGAGCTGGGCTACCGCGGCGTCGTCGTCAGCGACGACATGGAGATGAAGGCGGTGGCGGGCCGGTACCCCCTCGAGATGCAGCTCGAGCGGGCCACGCGGGCCACCATCGATCTGTTCCTCTTCTGCCACGAGCTCGACCTGCAGTGGGCCGCCTGGGAGACCCTGGTGCGCCTGCAGGAGCAGGACAGCGGGCTCGACCGCCTGAGCGAGGACAGCGAGCGCAGGCTCATGGACCTTCGCGAACGTTTCTTCAAGAACCGGCCGGGTAGGCCGGAGCTCTCCGTGGTCGGATCCTCCGCCCACCAGGCCCTCGCCCACCGCTTTCAGGTGGACGGGATGGTCTGACTCACCAAACCAACGCTGGAGCTGCATATGAACTGGAAGATCGTGGCGCTGATCGCTGCCTTTGCCGTCGGCTGTGGAAAGAAGAAGGAGCCGGAGAACGCCGGTGGCCCGATGATCGAGGCCGGCGTCGGCATGGTGGACGTCAACGTCAAGAAGAACGCCGAGGGCAACGACGACCGCTGGATCAACGCGCCCGTGACCATCAAGAACAAGCTGGGCGGCCCCATCACGATCAACAAGATCGAGTGGCAGATCGGCGTCGGCGGCCAGGATCTCGGCAGCAACAGCAAGGAGTTCAACGAGCAGATCGCCGTGGGCGCCTCGGGCGACTTCGTGCTGACGAACAAGTTCACCTGGAAGGACGGGACCCCGCTGACCGACGATCAGGCGAAGATCACGGGCACGGTCACCTGGACGGGTCCGAAGGGCAACATCAACACCACGCCGCTGGACCTGAGCGGCCAGATCAAGAACGAGCCGGCGGCGAACATCCACGATGAGGACGGCGCGGGCCAGTGATCCGTCTGCGCCGACTCCTGCTGCTCCTCTCGTTGGCGCTGCTGCTCCCTTCGCGGGCCGCGGCGCGGGACGAGGGCAGCTGTATGGCGCTGGGCGCGGTCCCGGATGCGGTGCAGGTGGCCTGGGTCTCGCCCGTCGCGAAGACGGTCGGGGCCCGGAGCTGGCTCGACGTCGTGCGCGTCTCGGATCTGCGCGCGCTGTTGAATGGAAAGGGCGTGACCCGCGTCCGACTCCTTCAGGCGCTGGGGCTCGCTGGCGCGCGCGGCAAGGGTCGCGCGGTGAAGCGCGACTACAAGGTCACCATCTTCGACGTGCGCAGCAGCTGGCTCTGTCGGCCGATGCGCGGCGGCACGGCCGACAAGGTGGTGGAGGGCGTCGCCGTCTGCGCGTCCGGACAGCAGAAGGGCGCGCGCCGCGCGTTCACGGGCTGCGGCTACACCCGGGACACGGTGACCGGCGGGCGCGGGCTGGACGTCTTCAAGGTGCGCTGGCGCGACGCGTCGAGCGGCGGCTTCTGCGTGCTGCCGCTGGAGCGCTTCATGAAGGGCGCCTGAGGCCCTTCACTCGACCGGCACCAGCGTGTGGACGTCCGCCAGCGGCATGCTCGTCTGGCGCGGGTCTACCTCGTCCACGAAGAGCACCAGCGCGGTGAGGTTGTCGTCGGTGCCCTGGGCCAGGGCGCGCGCCACGAGCGCCTCGGCCGCGGCCTCTGGGTCGGACGCCGTGCGCAGGATCTCGCCGAGCACCCGCTCGTGCAGCACGCCGTGCAGCCCATCCGAGCTGAGCAGCAGGCGGTCGCCGATCGCGAGCGGGAGGGTGCCGCTGTCCTTGCCCGGGTCCAGGCGGAGGCTCTTGTCGTCGCCGAGCCCGCGTGAGCCGTAGACGAAGCCCTGCACCAGGGCGCCAGGGTCGCGCGGCGGCGGACGGCCATCGCGCGCCGCGATCTCGCCGCGGGTCTGGTCGCGGGAGATCTGGGCGATGCTCTCGCCCCGCTGCAGGTAGAGGCGGCTGTCGCCGACCTGCACCCAGGAGGCCTCTCCGTCCAGCACCCAGGCCACGGTGAGCGTGGTGCCCATCTTCCCTACGCCCTGCGCCATCGCCTGCTCGTAGAGGCGCGCGTGGGCGTGCTGCACGAAGCGGCGCAGGGCCTCCTCGGGGTCCTCCGGCAGGCCGGCGCGCAGCAGGCGGGTCAGCGCGCGGACGGCGGCCAGGCTGGCGATGTCGCCGCGCGCGTGGCCGCCCATGCCGTCGGCCACCGCGATCATTACGCCGTTTCCGGGCAGGATCTCGCCGGCGTCGCCCTTGCCGTCGCGGTAGCGGCCGCGGCCGTCCTGGAAGACGAGGTAGTTGTCCTCGTTCCATTCCCGGCCCCCGCCCTCGGGTCCGACCCCCAGGCTGCAGACGACCCCGATCCGATAGCGATCCGCCATGTCTCACCCTACCACTATGGCGGCTCGCGCTCTACACCGGGTCCTGATCGTCCAGGCGGTGAATCAGCACGCCCCCGCGCAGCTTCGGCTCGAACCAGGTGCTCTTCGGCGGCATGAGCTGGTCGGCGTCGGCGACCGCGAAGAGCTGATCGAGACCGGTCGGGTAGAGGTGGAAGGCGACGGCGGCCTGGCCCTGGTCTACCGCGTCGGAGAGCGCGCGGTGGCCGCGGACGCCGCCCACGAAGCGGATGCGGGGGTCGGTGCGCGGGTTCAGCACGCCGAGCAGCGGGGCGAGCACCCGGTCCTGAAGCACGCTGACGTCGAGCCCGCCCACCGGGTCCTGCGGGACGGAGCGGGCGACCAGGCCATACCAGCGGCCGTCCAGGTACATGGTCACCTGGCCGCGGCGCGTGGGCTCGGGCGGGACGTCGGGGGTCACCGTGTAGATCTCGGCGATGGCCGCCAGGAAGGCTTCGGGCGTGTGGCCCGCGAGATCGTTCACCAGGCGGTTGTAGGCCATGACCTTGAGCTGGCCCGCGGGGAAGATGCCGGCGAGGAACCAGCCCGCGTGCCCCTGGCCGCCGCGCGCCGCGCTGACCCGGCTGGCCGCCGCCGAGCGGTGGTGCCCATCGGCCACGTAGAGCGCGGGGATCTCGCGGAAGGCGGCGATCAGGCGTTCGCGCAGCTCGCCCACCACCTGGAGCATGTGCTCCACCCCGTCCTCGGTGGTCGCCCGCCACTGCACCGGCGCCTCGGCGGCGTCGGCCAGCAGGCCGTTCAAGACAGGCTCGTCCTGGAAGGTGAGGAAGACCAGCCCCGTCTGGGCGTTCAGCGCCTCGATGTGGTCGACCCGGTCCTGCTCCTTGTCGGGCCGCGTGAGCTCGTGGCGCTTGATGACGCCCGTGTCGTACTCGTGGACCGAGCACAGGGCGAGCAGGGCCGTCTGGACGTGGCTGCCCCAGGTCTGGGTGTACAGGTAGAGGCTCGGCTCCTCGTCCTGCACCAGCCAGCCCTGCGCGAGGAAGCGCTGGAAGTTCTCCCGCGCCTTCTCGTAGGCGACGGGCGCGTGAGCGTCGCTGCCCTCGGGCAGGTCGACCTCGGGTCGCGTGATGTGCAGGAAGCAGTGCGGGTTGTCCTGGGACAGCGCGCGCGCCTCCTGCTCAGACGGCACGTCATAGGGCGGCGCGATGATGCGCCCTGCGAGTTCGTTGCGCGGGCGCACGCCGCGCAGGGGACGGATCTCAGCCATGCTTCCCTCCGAGGTGACCCTCTTTAGCACTCTCCTCGCGGTCGGCGCCATCATCGTCCAGAGAGAGTTGGTATACTGAGTCGGTTTCGTCGCTTCCGCAGCGGGAGCGCGGCCGAGGACAAGGGATGGCCCAGTTCGGTGACATCATCGCGCGCCTCTTCTCCGGCGGAGGCACCCGCGGCCTCTCTGGCGACGGTGATCGCGTCCTGCCGCCAGGGCCCGAGCACGGGGTCTACAACGACTTCCTGCGCAAGCACCGCACCGAGCAGGACCTGGTCAGCGATCCGAGCTGGCTCTGGTCCACCTCGGGCTCGGTCCTGCGCCGGAAGGGCGGGCTCTCGGCCCACCTGCTCGACCAGAAGACGGACACCATCGCCGACTTCACCGACATCCTCATCATCCTGAGCCAGGCGGACGGCCGGCGCCTGCGCCCGGGCAGGGAGAGCTGGCAGGAGCGCGCGGTCTCGACGCTCACCACGCGCTTCCTCGTGTTCTGCGAAGAAGAGGATTACCACCTTCTCTTTCCGCTGCGTCCGGTGGCCTTCCGGTTCGTCGAGGACGGCGGGCCGGAGCTGGACGGGCACAACCTGGGCCTGCGCGCGGGCGAGTTCGTCACGGGCCTGATGCCCAACCTGTACACGGGGCCGGTGGAGGGGTCGAAGGCGGAGATCGCCGTGCTGGCCAACCTGCCGGACCAGTGGCAGGGCTACCGCGAGGTCGGGCGTCTCTACAACGACCAGCTTCAGTTCACCATCGGCGCGCACTGGCTGGACAGCTTCCACCACCCGGCCCTTCAGCGGCCGCTGCTCTACCGTCTCCAGCAGTACGCCGACGGCAGTCTGGTTCACGTCATCCACCCAGACTTGCAGGAGAGCTATCGGGTCAAGAGCCACACGGCGCCCGACGGCGTCTCGGTGCTCAGCATCGTGGACCGCGGCAACCGCCCGCTCGCCCACCTGATCCTCAGCGTGGTCGAGCAGAGCCCGGCGCCCTCCTTCGAGGAGATCCCGCCGGCGTTCGGGCCGGGGATCATGCTCCCGCAGGGCCGCCCGGCCGAGCCCTCGCCTCCGTCGAACGCGGGCCTGGGAGGATCGCTCCACGGCTCGCCCCACCGCACCGTGGTCCCGCTGGACCTCGACGAGCGGCTGTTCCGGCTGCGCGAGCGGGGCGCCCTGCTGCAGCGCATCCACTTCAGCAAGTTCATGGAGGGCTATGACGTCTACCTGGGCGCGGACGGCTCGGTGCAGACCTCGATGGCGGATCCGGCCGCGACCTTCCAGATTCGTGGGCGACACGTCGCGCTGGTCGGGCACCGCATCGGGCTCGTGCTGGACGGTCAGCCCATCCCGGTCGGCACGCCCATCCCGCTGCGGCACGACGTGCGCATCGGGCTGGGCGCCGACACCGTGGAGTACCGCGACCTCTCGGGGATGTCGGCGGACGGCTGGCCCTATCTCGGGGAGATCCGCCGATCCGCGGGCGGCGCCTCGCTGGTCTTCGGCGGCGTCTACCGCATCGGTCGCGACAAGTCCGCCAAGGTGCGCCTGCCCGACGAGCCGGACAACGAGAACATCGTCTGGCTCCCCGGTCTGGTGGACGGCGCGATGATCCGCTCGCGCACGGGCGACATCCCCAAGAGCCGCTTCTACACCGACTCGATCATGGTCGCCTCGCTGCACGCCGAGATCGACCTGCGGCATGAGCCCGAGCTGGCCTCGCTGGCGCGGCACTGCTTCACCTTCGTGCGCCGCGGTCGGGAGATCATCTCGCTGTCGCCGATCGACAAGGCGGGCGGGCTGAGCCGGACGAAGCTGCGGGCCGGCGACGAGATCCTCGTCGGAAACTGCGTCTTCGAGGTCAGCTTCCCGCCTCCCGGCGCGGGCCTGGACCTCCCGGATCCCTTCGGGGACCCGTCTCAGGAGCTGATGCGCCCGCCGCCGCTCTCGGCGGACGATCTGCCCGTGGCAGCGGGCCTGGGCGAGCGTGGACCCGCGCCGCCGAAGCCGCACATCACGCGGGTGGACGGGGACTCCTTCGACGAGAGCGTCTCGGTGAGCCGCGGCGCGCAGCTCGCGCTGGCCGGCAGCTCGCCCAGTCACTTCGGAGATCTGGTCCAGGACCGCAAGTCCGGGCCTCGTCTGGTCTTCGACGAGGACTTCGAGGCCTCGTTCCGGCGGGTCGAGTCTGCGCCCAGGGCGCTGGCGCCCTCGCTCGCGGACGTCGCCTCGGCGCTGCACACCGACATGACGGAGCTCCACCGGCTGCCGCTGGTGGAGGTGGACGCGCGCACGGAGGGGGCGGACGCGTTCGAGCCCGTGGCGCCCCTCGCCGACAGCGTGTCCCAGCTCGTCCCTGCGGCGCCGGTGGTCCCTGCGGCGCCGGTGGTCCCTGCGGCGCCGGTGG
>CAZKWG010000051.1:15299-19054 GCA_964556105.1 uncultured Enterobacterales bacterium
CTGCGGCGCCGGTGGTCCCTGCGGCGCCGGTGGTCCCTGCGGCGCCGGTGGTCCCGACACCGCGCGCCCCGGGGATCCCGTCCCTGCATCTCGACCTGGACGTGGAGCTGCCCTCTCCACCGCCGCAGGCCCCGCCCGAGCCGCCGGCAGCCCCCGAGCGGCCGGCGGTCCCTGAGCCGCTGGCGCTGCCCGAGCAGGGCCCACAGCCCTGGGTGGTGCGCGAGGAGGACTGGCAGATCGAGCTGGCCCGTCCCGCGTACCTCGTCGTCGAGGGATGGATGGTGACCGGCGAGACGACGGTGACCAACCACCACCGGCCCGGCGTCGCGTTGCCGGAGAACCAGTCGCGCCCGGACCAGAGCTTCGCGCCGCAGGAGTATTTCCAGGTGCGCGTTCGGGGGGAGCGCGTGGAGATCCACCACCTCGGCGCCGCGGACGCCCGGCTGGTGGTCGGTGACGAGGACAAGGAGCACACGGCGGACGGCCAGCGCGCGCGCATGCAGGTGCTCCGCCGCGACGATCTGGGTCGCCCGGACTTCGAGATCGGCCTCCGCCTGGTCGCCGATCCGACCCTGCCCGACCCGCGCGCCCAGCTCCTGCAGATCGACCTCGCGCCGCGCGTCGTGCGCGCCATGTTCACGCTCGGCCTGCCGCTGCGCGACCCGCGCCCTGTTCGCCTTGGCCCCATCGAGCTCGAGGCGCACTTCGACGGGGATCGCCTCACCCTCTCCGAGTATCTGGACAGCTACCGGCAGGCGGGCGGCCGCTACCACCCCTTCTTCGTCCGCCGCGAAGGCGACAGCTGGCGCACCGCGCCGGAGGACGGCGAAGAGATCGTGCTGGAGCCCGGCGACCGCCTGATGGCCGGCGCCACGGTCTATCGCTTCGAGCGGTCCTGATCGACCGTCGCGCTGGGAGCTCGGATGTCCACCTTCGGCAAGGTCTCGCAGTCGCCGACCAACCCGCGCAAGGCGGAGGCGCGACACGCCTTCGACGTGGCGGACCTCTACCGTGGCCCGGCGGGTGATGCCGCGCCGGTCGTGTCTGCCCAGGGCGAGGATCTCGCCGAGAAGCTGCGAAAAGCATACTTCTGGGTCGTCAATTCCGCGATCATCAGCCCCTTCTACGACATCGAGTATCAGGACGGCCCCAGCCCCACCTACAAGATGGGCGACCAGAAGGTCACCGTCCGCCTGCCCTCGGGCCAGAGCTACTCCAGCTTCGCGCTGCTGCCGCTGCTGAACCTCGTCGTGCGCCGCCGCTGCCTGCTGGTCGGCGGCCCCGGCCGCGGCAAGACCGCCAGCGCCATCCTCATGGGCGTGCTGGCCGGCTACCCCATCCGCGACGTCAAGCGCGCCATCCAGCACGGCCAGCCGCAGATGACCATCGCCGACCTGCTGGGCAACCCGCTGCCCGGCGACCTGGTCAACGCCAAGAGCATGGACGAGGTGCGCATCTCCTGGCGCAAGTGGCTCGGCATGCGCGTGAAGATCATCGACGAGTACAACCGCATCCCGACGCGCACCCAGTCCGCCCTGCTCACCGTCATGGGCGACAACTACGCCGAGATGCTGGACCAGATCTACGAGTGCCCCGAGGCCGCCTGGTACCTCACGGCCAACGACGACGCCGGCGGCGGCACCTACCAGGTCATCGAGGCCCTGCGCGACCGCATCGACGTCGTCGTCAAGGCCCTGCACTTCAACACCCGCTTCGTCGGCGAGCTGTTGGAGCGCGTCGAGCAGGGCGTGCGCCCGGAGGAGGTCGTCCCGCCGGAGATCGTGTTCACCGAGGGCGAGATCGACCGGCTCTACCAGCAGATCCTCGCCGTCCGCGTGCCGCTGGAGATCCGGCGGCGCATGGAGTTCTTCTGCTCCCAGTTCGAGTTCTTCGAGCCCGGCGCGCGGCAGCTCGAGTACATGACCAAGGACACGGTCAAGCTGTCGGGCGTCGAGCCCCAGCAGCTCGCCCAGCGCGAGACCGGCAAGGACCGCGTCAAGGACATCGGCGGCCAGACGAAGAACGGCGTCAGCGTGCGCGCGCTGATGACGGCGCTGGTCTTCATGAAGGCCATGGCCTGCTTCCGCGGCTCGGACGTGGTCGAGCTGGAGGACGTGCGCCAGCTCCTCCCCTTCGTGCTGCACGACAAGCTGACCCCCAACCTCCAGTCTCCCTTCTTCGAGCAGGGCGACAACCAGGCCCTGCGCGCCGACCGCGTGAGCTGGCTGCGCACCCTCTTCGACCTCTCCTGCGAGGAGTACCAGCGCCTGGACCTGGACCGCGACGACCCGGTCGCCGCGCTGGGCGCCGAGCTGGCCGCCGGCCTGGACGGCCTCACCGAGGCGGAGACCCGCGCCCGTCTGGTGCGCATCGAGCGCCTGCTCAGCGAGTGGAGCGCCGGACGCAAGCTGTACGGCCACATGTTCGACGACGTCCTGCACCTCAAGTACATGCACCAGCGCTACACGAACTACCTGCGCTGGCTGAGCTGGAGGGCCTGAGCCATGGTCGCCCCCGCCTTCGCGGCCGTCCTGGAGGAGCGTCGAGAGGCGTGGAACACCCTCTTCGCCCTGGCGAAGCGCGAGCACAAGAAGCTGGAGGGGCCGGTCGTCCTGGGCTTTCTGCGTGACACCCTGGCGCCCGTCGTCGAGGCCGTCGCCGCCTGCGCCCCCGCCCGCGCCGCCCCCGTCGCCGAGGCCCTCTACCGCGTCGCCCTGCCCCTGCTCGGCCGCGAGCTGATCGGCCCCGCCGCCCGCCGCCCCGCGCTGAACGAGGGCTTTCGCCTGCTGCCCTCCTTCGCCGCCCGCCTGGTGGAGGATCCCGAGCGCGTCGCCCGCGGGATTTTGAACGCCCTCCACCACCTGGAGCAGGGCGGTCGCGGCGCCGACTGGCTGCTCGGCATGCTCGAGCTGGACCGGCGGGCGGGGAGCGCGGGCGAGCTGCTGGAGGCGGGCAAGGTCCTCGCCTGGCGCTGCGGGCTCGCCCAGTACCGGGGCAGCGCGTTGGATGTGGCGGCGACCCTGCGGCCGGCCCTGCTGGAGCTTGTGTTGGGTGCGACGCTCCCGGACGAGGCGGCGCGGGACGCGCTGGTGGTCCGCCTAAAGTTGGATCCCTGGTTGGATCCAGCTCAAACAAACAATCCCGCCCTCCGCGTCGTCGCGCAGGCCGGCGGCTTTCGAGGGTTCGGCGGCGCCTTCCTCACGCCGCCTCGCGTCGCGCTGGTTGAGGGCGCCCTGCTGCTCAGCGACGGCCAGGACACGCTCGCGCTGCATGCCGACGCCTTCGGGACCATTCTGCTGCGCACGCTGGCGCCCTTCCCCGCCGCCGTCGTCGCCCCCGAGCGCCCTGGGCTGCTGGGGAGCCTCGGCCGGATGATCAGCGGGCGATCGACCGTCTGGCCCGTGCCCGGCGGTCAGCTCTCCTGGAGCGAGGACGGCACGCTCGGCTGGGCGGGCAGGGCCGCGCGCTTCCCCGATCTGGCCGGCGCGAGCGCCGTGGCCTTCGACGGCCGGACGCTGGCGATCACCCACCCGCGCTCCCATCATGTGTTTCTGGTGGCTTGAGCGGGCGCCGCGCTCAGGTCTTGCCGATGTGACCAGAAATGACGATGATATGGCCATGAGCAACGTCCTCGACCGTCGCCAGCCGATCGCCCGCATCGTGCCGCTCGATGATCCTGCGAGCGAGCTGGTCATACGACCCGCGCGCGGCTCGCTCCACGAGGTCCCTGTGCCTCCGCCCGTCGGCGGCGGGTC
>CAZKWG010000052.1:0-18905 GCA_964556105.1 uncultured Enterobacterales bacterium
GCTGTCGATCAGCCGGCTGGCGAGCTGAAGGCGCTCGGCCGGGTCGAGCGCGAGGGCCTGGGAGGTGATGGTGTCGAAGGGATGTGCCATGTTCGTAAGATAGCGCCGGAGTGGGCTCGTGTCCACGTTCGACGCCATCAGGGGGCGGAGTCGCCGGGAGCCCGACATGGCTGTCCCCTTGCTCCGAGCTTTACCCAGAACCAGATCCCTCGGGTTTGATCTGGAGGGGCAATTCCAGCGCACTTCCGGCCGATCTCGGGACCGCCGCGCACGCTCGAACCTTGGTTTCTCTGGCCAGGCCTGGTCACCGTGCGATCTTTGCGCGAGTTCAGCTTCACCGCGCCAATCTGCAGGGGCAACAGCCTTCGTGTGCATGACCAGGCCCTGCATTCTGCCGCATCTGGGGCGCTGCGCTCGCCAGACTACTCGTCGTCGGGCCTGTCGATCAGCGCCCGGACGTGCCTGGCCCAGGCGGTCTTCTTGACGGCCTTGCGCAGACGACCATCGGCGGTGATCACCACCGTGTCGCGGTCTTCCGCCAGCGCGAGGTACATGCAATCGTAGACAGGGTGTCGCAAGGTCACGGAGATCAGCGCGGCTCGGGCGGCCAGCTCGCGGCTCTCGACCAGCGACGAGAACGACCACGGGACCGCCTGCGCGACGCGCGCGACGTCTGCGGCGTCGAACTCGCCTCGGCGCCATTACGACCAGGCGCCGTTGACGGCCTCTACCACGACGAGGTCAGGCGCGACGAGGCGTTCATCACCCGCCAGGATCGCGCGCGCCTCGGCGTGCCCCTCCTCCTCGGCGAGCCACTTCAGCGCCACGCTGGCGTCGATCACGAGCGGCGGCTTCAACGTGCGCGCCCCTCGCGAATGAGGAGGACGCTGTCGGTGTGCGGTCGCCCTGCGGTGCGTCTGGCGATCTCGTCCGCGATGCGCAGCACCTCCTGACGACGGCTCCGCTCGGTCGCGGCCAGCGCCTCGATGAGCGAGTCCTCGTCGCTATGCTCATCGCTCGCAGGAAGGGGTTCGACGGACGTCGCCATGGCTGGCCTCCATCGACATCCTAGCAAGTCGCCGAGGGCTGTGCACATGGAGGATCTTCGCGCCTTCCTGCCGCACGTGGTCAGGGCGCGATCGTTACCCAAAACCAGATCCCTCGGCTTTGATCTGGAGGGGCAAACTCAACACGACCACAGACGCACGGCTCAGCCCGCGCTCCAGGTCGAACCTCCACAGCCGCGACAGCGCCGCGGTGCGCCGGATGCGTTTACGCGGATTCAGATCCAGCCGCCGAATCTCTCCTGGAGATTGCCCGGTCGGTCGCCTGTCACGTGCGAGCGGTCGACCTGGGGTATAGGCTGACAAGGAGAGGTGCCTCATGACCCGCGACCAGATCCTCGCCGCCGCCCGCGCGCTGCCCGTAGATGAGCAGCGAGCGACCGCCAACGAGCTCCTGGACGCGAGCGAGGCCGATCCCGAGGTCGAGGCCGCCTGGATCGCGGAGGCTGTCCGCCGTAGGGAGGAGGTTCGGGCAGGTACGGTGCAGGGTGTGCCCGCCGAGGCGGTGTTCGCCCGCTGGTCGGCCGGCCGGCTTCGCCGTGCGGGTTGAGCTTCATCCGCAAGCCGAACAAGAGCTGGAAGAGGCGCTGGGCTGGCTCGACGACATCAGCACCGCGCTGTCGACGGAGTTTGCGGTGCTCGTCGAGGACACCCTCGCGCTGCTCGCCGCGCGGCCCGGGATCGGAGCCCCTGTGCAGCATCCCTCCGAGGCCGTTGGACTGCGGCGGCATCCGATTCGCAAGTTCTCCGATTCGCAAGTTCAACTACCTCATCATCTACGAGCCTGTGCCTGGTGGCATCTTCGTCTACGCCGTCGCACACCAGCGTCGTAGGCCCGGATATTGGGCGAAGAGACGTCTACCCTGATCGAAGGACGGTTGACGGACCTCTACGAGTTCTCGCGGCCCAGTTTTACCCAGAACCAGATCCCTCGGCTTGAATCTGGAGAGGCAAGTCCGCGTCAACGATCCGCCCGGGCGAGGAACCGCGCGCGTTCAGCGTCGAGGTCCTTGCCACGACCACAGCCACGTGCACGGATCAGGGAGAGCGCCGCGCGGGCTTCGTCCAGGTCGCCCGAGCGCGCGACGGCCATCAGCGCCAGCAGGTCGTCCGCGTCCCGCGGTCGACGCTCGGCATCGTGGGACAGGACCTTCATCGCGATGAGGTGCCCAACGCTCGCGACTCGAATGGGCAGCGCAGGGAGGTTGGTCAGCACGTCAGCCCGTTCAACAATCTCGGGCTCGATGCCAGAGGACGCGAACAGCAGGTCGGCCAGTGCCTCGTCTTCTGTCGCGCGTGAAGCGCGGCTCAGCGCGCCCGCTCACCGGGGGGCTCGTGGCCACGGCACGGCATGTCCGACGCCATCGCCAGGTTCTGCACCTGGCCTGGTGTGGAGCCAGCCCTGGAGGCGGGACCGAAGCTCTTTTTCGCTGGCATCAGGATTCTCGCGACGCAGTCGCTGCCTCATCATGGCGACGCCCAGATCATGAAGATCCAGCGCGGTCAGCAGGCGGCGGGCGGGGTCGTGGCTCATGGGCTCAGCTTATCGCAGCGCCCCCCCGGCAGCACGAACCTCACCCGAGCAGGCAGCCCGCGGTCCAGTGGCCCGACGACGCGTCCTGCCAGCTCGCCAGATACAGCCGCCCGCCGGTGTCGAAGCCCAGGACCTGCAGGTTCTGTTGGCTGTGCCCTCCGCCCGTCGCGGCGAGGACCCCCGCGAAGGTGACCCCGGGGACGGTCGCGATGGTGCCGCCAGGTTGCCAGGCCTGGCCGTCGGGTGAGAGCCAGGCCGCCAGCCGGATGGCCCCGCTCAGGGTGACGCCGAGCACCTGGACGCGCCCGCCATTGCCCATCCCCGCCGAGATGGACGTGTAGGTCTGGGTGCCGTCCAAGCTGACGAGGGTGGTGTTCGGCGTGGTGCCGGTGAAGACCGCGAAGCAGGAGACATGCTGACTGCGGGCCTCGACCCCCAGGAGGAAGAGCTGGTGCTGCGCGCCCACCACCGCGCAGGCAGACCCGAAGGCCAGCTGGCCCAGGGGCGTCACATAGGTCGGCGCGTGCCAGGCGCCCTGATAGCGTTGGGTGATCAGGTAGGGGTAGCCGCCTCTGTCCATCCCGATGACGCAGATGGTCTGGCCGACCCCGCCCGACGCCGTGTAGGAGGCCACCAGGATCTCCGTGGCGCCGCCATTGGGCGCCGTCTGCGGGAGCGCGCTGTTGCTGACCGTCCACGTCGAGGACCCCGCGGCGGCCTGCCGCGCGATGAGGTAGACGGGCTGCCCCGGCGTGTGGCCGAACACGTTGACGCAGCCCGCTTCGTCCACCGCCGTATAGACGTTCTGATAGCGTTGGTCGGAGGTGTTGAAAGGGGCGCCTCCCAGGCCCCAGGCGTCGCCCTGCCAGGTCGCGGCCACCTGCACGCTCCCGTTCGTCGAGAGGCCGATGAGCTGGATGGGCTCTGTGGACGAGCAGACCGCGAGCTGCTGAAACCGGCCCAGCTGTCCAGGGATGACGTCCCCGCCCAGCCACGCCATGGACGCACCCTGCCTGCAGAACTCCCACGGGATGTCTTGAAGGAGGGCCACCACCAGCAGATCCTGCTCCGCGGTGTTGATGGTCACGGTGCTCCAAGGAATGGAGGGCGCGTCCAGCGTCCCGATCATGATCTGCGCGCCGCTGCTCACGAAGACCTGCTGGTTCAGGCTCGCCACGCTGGCCAGCCCCGTGGTGAACGCGGGCACGAAGCCCGTGTGGCTCCAGAGCGTCCGGTCCAGCCCTCCCTGTCCACCGGTGACGGGCAGGCCCATGACGAGCGCTTGCGAGTAGGCCGGGTGCTCTTCGGAGGTGGAGGACAGATCCGTCTTGATCTGATGCACACCTACGATCTGTCCTGAAGAGAGGCGCGTCAGGTTCGGGCGTACGCAGCTCCCCCGCTGGGAGTAGGGGAAGGGCATGCCCCAGGCGACCGACCCGCCCGAGGACCCTCCCGTGGTGGCCACGCCGAGCATGGCGGTGAGCGTGAGGCTGGTGACGTCCTCCAGGACCGCCAGCACGGTGGAGCCCCCACACCACGCCAGCGCGGACTGGTTCACCTCCAGGCGGTCTCCGTTGGCGTTGTGTACCCGAGCAGCGCTGCCGAAGCTCACCTGATGGCCCTGGGAGGCTCCGAAGGAGACGGACCCGACATTGTACCAGGCCTTCCCGCCCCCGCCCGCGCTGCTGGTGTGCATCTCCAGCAGGTTCCCCGCGCTGTCCATCGCGATGGACGGAAGGTATCCGTCGTCATAGTTGGTCCCGTGCGGGTTCCATTGGATGCTCATGGCGCTCCAATTCGGGATCCCAACATTCCAGTACAGGTTGTTCCCGCTCGTCCCGCTGTGGACCTCGACGATGCCGCTCTCGGACATCGCCATCGCGACGGATATACCCGAGTCATACAGGGTGCCTCCGGTGCCGTGCCACGTGATCCCCGTGACGCGAACGCCGTCGGTCACGAAGGTCCCCATCCGATAGAGCAACTGGCCGCTGCTGGACCAGAGCGCCACGGCGCCATGGGAGCACACGCCGATGGTCGCGCCATCCCCACCCGGACCCGTGCAGAGCTCGCCCCATTGGAGCGCGCCCTGCACCGCGGGTGGCTGGGTCAGGGCGTATTTGTACGCCATCCAGTCCTGTTGGGTGTCCGCGCCGCCGAACGCGGGCATGCGGGTCTGGACGTCGATCTCCAGGTTGAAGTCCGGCGGCGCGATGAAACAGGCGGTGCTTCGCTTCTCCGCGAAGGCGCAACAACCATAGGTGGAGAAGTTCCAGTACGACGCGATGCTCGCGTCATAGTCTCCCATGTGCCAGGCGTTGTCGCCGGTGATGGCCTGCCACCCCTCCAGCTGCAGAAACGAGTTCTGGTTGGAGGGAGAAGCCGCCGTGTCCCCGACCAGGAACGCGCAGAGGAGCGGCTCGTACGAGGGCTCCGCGGTGGAGGTGATGGAGAGGTAATAGTAGGAGGTGACGTTCAGCACGCCCGCATAGTGGGAGTTGCCCGGATCACGGCGCACACCGACGTTGGGGAGGCTGGAGCCGTTGAACTGATTGTAGAAGGACATCCGGAAGTCGGACGAGGTGCTGGAGAAGCGTGTGTCCCCGTCGGCGTCGATCACCGGCATGTGGGCGCCGTGGAAGAGCAGGAAGAGGAACCTGGCGACGGCGCCGCCATCGTGGTCCGGGTCCTCCGGGTAGCCGCCGCCGGTGAGGGCGCCCATGCACCACGCCTCCCCGCGCATGAAGGGCAGGCGCCCGTAGCCCCGGTTCAGGTACTTCGGCTTCGCGCCGCCGTCCGCAGAGCCGGGCACGTAGGCCAGGTCCGGCACGCAGAGGCAGAGCGGCACGCCCCAGGTCTGGTAGAAGTTGGAGATGTAGCTCACCAGGAACTGGATCAGGTAGAAGTCGGTGGAGGGGCACTGGCTCGGCCGGACCGGGGCCGTGGGGTTCTCCACGCAGGCGGCCCAGGCGTCCATCCAGCACTGGAGGATCATCTCCCGGCTGTTCAGATCGCAGAACGGGTAGAACAGATCGCCCGCCTGCATCGCGGCGCGCATGGCGTCCGTGTCGCGGGCCCCCGTGGTGAACATGCTCTGCACGAAGGCGGTGATGTTCGAGAACGTCTCGTTATCTGTGGACCACTCCAGCGGGACGGCGCTCCCGCTGGGCAGCGTGTCCGAGGTAGAACGTTCAGCGCTGATTTTTTCGGGGGGCTGGGGGGTCACGAGGCGCTCCGGGGCTGAGGGCTGGCGGGGCCATCGTGGCACAGATGGTCGCGCGAATCAAAACCCCACCGCGCCGAGCCCGCTACGATAACCCCAACAACCCCCGCCGGACCTCCACCCGCACCATGTGCTTCCGCCAGCTCGTGGACACCGCATGCGTGTTCAGCGGTCGCGCCGCCCGCCAGGCCAGCTCGGGCAGGTCCTCGGCCCGCTCGGCGAAGACCTCGATGGGTCGGGGACCCAGCGCCGAGAGCACCGCCCGCGCGCCCTCGCCCTCTCGACGGATCGCCGTGAGCAGCAGCGCGTAGTCGATGGCGCCGCGCCGCCGCAGCTTGCGGTGGAGCACAGGCGACTCCACCCGGGGTATGACCAGGGAGAGCATCACCTCACCATGAGCGAGACGCACGGGCTCGCGGCCGTCCTCGCCAAAGAGGTCAGTGATGGCGATCTCTCGCTCCCCCGCTATCGAGGTCAGCCGCAGGCGGGCGCCGTACAACCACAACACAGGGACGGTGTCGGCCGAGCTGGCGGCGTAGCAGCCTGTGCCCGTGCGGGCGACGTGGCAGACCGTCCCGTCGGCCTTCAGGCAGCCGCCCTGGGCGGCGCGCCAGCCCTCGGGCTGGTTGTAGTACAGACAGCGGGTGTCCAACATGACGTTGCCGCCCAGCGTGCCCATGCCCTGGATGGTCGGCGTCGCGACGGTGCGGCAGGCGTCGGCCAGCGCCGGCCAGCCTCTCTGCACGTTCGCGTCGTTCGCCACGTCCAGCAGCCGGGTCATGGCGCCGATCACCAGCGCGCCCTGCTCCTCGTGGACGCCCGCGAGGCCGGGCACGCGCGCCAGCGAGACCAGCGCGCTCGGCTGGAAGAGGCGGTGCTTCATCGAGGGCAGCAGGTCCGTGCCCCCGGCGAGCAGGCGGCTTCCTGGCTGCGCGGCGAGGGCGAGCAGGTCGGCGCGCGTGTCCGGGGCCTCGAAGGCGAATTCTGGGAAGGGCAGCATCAGGTCTGCTCCCGCTGGCGGGCGCGCAGGGCGGCGAGGATCTTCTCCGGCGTGTACGGCGGCGCGGTCAGCCAGAGGCCGGTCGCGTCGTGCAGGGCGTTGCCGATGGCGGGCACGGTGCTGAGCTGCGGGCCCTCGCCGACCTCCTTGGCGCCGAACGGGCCGCCCGCTTCGTGCGACTCGTCCAGGATGGCGTGGATCTCCGGCGTGTCGTGGACGGTCGGGATCCGGTACTCCAGCAGGCTGGGGGTGCGCATCCGGCCGCGCTCGTAGGTCTGCTCCTCCAGGATGGCCTCGCCCACGCCCATGTAGACGCAGCCCTCGATCTGCCCTTCGGCGATCTCGCGGTGCAGGACGCGGCCCAGGTCGTGGGCGCACCAGACCCGCTCGACGCGCAGATCTCCCGTCTCTTCATCTACGCTGACCTCGGCCACCTGGGCGGTGAACGAGTAGGCCGGGCTGGGGCCGACGCTCTCGCGGCGGAAGCGGTTCCCGATCTTGGGCGGCTTGTAGGAGCCGGTGGCGCCCAACGTACCGTGACGGCTCTCGGCCAGCTCGACGGCCTTCAACCAGGAGACCTCCTTGCCGCCGCCGCTGATCTTCCCGTCGCGGGCGACCAGATCGGCGGGCGTGAGGCCAAGGTGCTCGGCGACGGCGGAGAAGATCTGCCCTCGCACCCGGTCGGCGGCCTCCAGCGCGGCGTTGCCCGCCATGAAGGTGACGCGGCTCGAGTAGGATCCCAGGTCCACCGGCACCAGGTCCGAGTCGGCCTCGATGACGCGGCAGTCCTCGGGCCGAATGCCCAGGCGCTCCGCCACCAGGGTGGCCAGCATGTGGTTCGAGCCCTGCCCGATGTCCGCCGTGCCGGAGAAGATGGTGACGCGGCCGGAGCGCTCCACCTGGAGTTGTACCCCGCTCTGGGCCATCTCGTTCGGGTAGACGGCGTGCAGGGCGCCGCACATGTAGACCGAGCAGGCCAGGCCGATGCCGCGACCGGGGCCCATTTGCCCACGCTTCTCGCGGTAGCCGGAGGCATCCAGCACGCGCTCCACGCAGGCTCGAAGCCCGACGCTGGTGACGCGCAGCCCGTTGACCGTGTCCGTGTCCGGGGCGACGAGGTTCTTCAGCCGCACCTCCACCGGGTCCAGGCCGAGAGCCTCGCACATCCGGTCCAGGTGGAGCTCCAGCGCAAAGCGGGGCTGGATGGCGCCGTGTCCACGCTTGGGCCCACAGGGCGGCAGGTTGGTGTAGACACGGCCCGTGGTGAAGCGGTAATGCTCCAGCTTGTAGGGCAGGGTGCCGAAGACGCCCAGGTAGTAGGCCGTCACCACGCCGTAGCTGGAGTAGGCGCCGCCGTTCGCCCAGGCCTCCAGCTCGAGGCCGGTGATCGTCCCGTCCTGCTTCATCCCCATCTTCAGGCGCATGCGCGTGGGGTGCCGGCCGCGGTGGGCGTAGAAGACCTCCTCGCGCTCCATCGTCATCTTGACGGGGCGACCGAGCTTCTTCGCCAGGTAGGCGGCGCAGATGTCCGTGGCAAAGGGGTCGCACTTGCCGCCATAGCCGGCGCCCACCGCCGGCTTGATCAGCCGGATGCGCGCGGCGGGGATGTCGAGGACCTTGGCCAGCGATCGGTGCAGGTAGTGCGGGTTCTGGGTGGAGCTCCACACCGTCAAGAGCCCGTCTGAGCCCAGCGAGGCCAGCGCGCTCTGGGTCTCCAGCGGGACGTGGGTGGAGCCGGGGTAGTCGTAGTGGCCCTCCAGCACGAGATCCGAGCCGGCGAAGGCCGCGTCTACGTCGCCATAGGTCTGGAAGACCCGCCGCAGGACGTTGGACGCCTTGCGCCCGCCCTCGTGGACCAGCGGGCTCGCCGGGTCCAGGGCCTCGTCCAGGGTGAAGATCGGCTTCAGCGGCTCGTACTCGACGCGGACCTTGCGGCAGGCCTCCCAGGCCAGCGCCTCCGAGGTCGCCGCCACCGCCACCACCGGCTCGCCGATGTAGCGGACCTTGTCGATGGCCAGCGCCGTCTCGTCCTGGGCCACGGGGATGGGGCCGTAGCGGATCGGCAGCGCCTCGCCGGTCACCACCGCCAGCACGCCGGGCAGGGCCAGGGCCTCGCTGGCGTCGATGGAGAGGACGCGGGCGTGGGCGTGCGGGCTGCGCAGGAGCTTGGCGTACACCATGCGCGGCAGCTTGAGATCGTCGGTGAAGCGCGCCTCGCCGGTGATGCGCGGCAGGCCGTCCACCTTGCCTCGCCCGCCCCCGCCGACCACGCCGCCCTCGGCGGGCTCGCCCGCGTGCCAGCCCTTGCCCTCCATGCTCATAGCGAGGGCTCCACCGCGACGCTGGGCGCGGCCGGATCGGGCAGCCTGGAGGCCGCGTCCAGGGCGGCGGCGATGATCTTCGTGTAGCCGGTGCAGCGGCAGATGTTCGAGCCCAGCGCCTCGCGGATCCGCGCCTCCGACGGTCGGACGCCCGCGTCGAAGAGGGCGGCGAGGGTCATGGCGATGCCCGGCGTGCAGTAGCCACACTGGGCGCCGACGTGCCGGTGCAGCGCCTCCTGCACCGGGTGGAGCTGGGTGGCGCCCAGGCCCTCGATGGTCTCGACCCGCGATCCCGCGCAGGTGGCGGCGAGCGTGATGCAGGCCAGCGTCGGCCGCCCGTCCACGCGCACCGTGCAGGCCCCGCAGTCGCCCACGTCGCAGCCGTGCTTCGAGCCGGTCAGATCGAGATCCTCGCGCAGCAGGTCCAGCAGCGAGCGGCTGGCCGGCACGAGGCGCCGGACGGGCTCGCCGTTCACGGTGAGGTCGAGGATGAGCTCGCGGGGCATGGCCTGTTCTTATCTCCGGATCGGCCGGGTGACAGCGGTCGACTGACAGTGGTCGACGGTCACCATCATAAGTATTTGAAATGATTGTGGCACGAGAGCTGCATGAGGGGCGGGTACCCACACCCTGGAGGTCCCCATGACGTCGCTCCTCGCCCTTGCCCTCGCCCTCTTCGTCCAGTCCGCCTTCGCCGGCCCGCTCTACCCGGATCGCGACGGCGACGGCTTCGGAGCCACCCCGCCCGTCGCCGAGCCCGGCGTGCCCTGGGTGGACAACCGCGACGACTGCGACGATCAGGACCCCACCGTCTACCCCGAGGCGCCCGAGCGCTGGGCGGACGGCTTCGTGGACAACGACTGCGATGACGAGGTCGAGCCCATCTTCGCCGACCTCCGGCCCCTCCGGACGCGCGGGCTGGAGCCGGAGCTGCCGGGCGAGGACCTGGACGGAGACGGGATCTTCGATCGGGTCGAGGCGGACGGCGCCGAGGTGCGCGTGATCTCCGGTCGCACCGGTCGCACCCTGGCGCGGGTGCAGCAGGGGGCGCGGGCGCGGCTGGTCGGCGACGTGGACGGCGACGGGGCGCCGGATCTGCTCGTGCTGGGCGCCGAGGCGCGCTTCCACACCCGCCTCTACGAACAGCCCATCCAGCGCCCCGAGGACGCGCGCACCGTCGTGGTGGGCGGCCCGTTCACGGGGGCGGTGGACCTCGGGGATCGCGACCAGGACGGGCGCAGCGAGACCCTGCTGCTCCGCGCGCGGCTGGCGGACGGCGGGGCCTGGCTGGGCGTGCTCTGCGCCCACGATCTGGCGCCCACGGTGGACCGCCGCGATCTGCTCCTGCAGGCGCTGCTGCCCGAGGGCTGGGGCGAGGGACTGGCCTGGAGCCTGGACGGCGAGCTGGTCGTCGCCCGCGCGGACGGGCGGCTTGCCGTGGTGCCAGTGCCCTGAGCGGCGGGCCGGGAGTGGTAGGATGTGGCGATGAAGCGACGCCTCGCCCTGCTCGTCCTCGCCTTGCTGTCGCTCGCGCTCGGCTGCGCTCCCTCCGACAAGGGGCCGACGCTGCCCGGCGAGACGGGCCAGGACCAGCTCACCGAGACCGGCACCTCTGAGACGGCCGACCCCGAGACGGCCACACCCGACACCGCCTCCGACGACGCCCCGCTGGAGTCCGTCCCGGGCACGGTCTGGAGCGCGCCGGAGGTCGATCCCTACGCGCTGCCCGACACCGTCCGCACGGTGAACATCGAGATTGATGTCGCCGCCATGGCGCGCCTGGACGAGGATCCCTTCCACGCGCCGGATGAGCGCGGCAGCTTCACGGACGAGGACGGGGTCGTCCACGAGGTCGACCTGTGCTACCGCGGCGCGTACGCCCTGCTCAACGTGATGAGCGCCTATGACCTGCGCAACTGGAAGGTGAAGTTCGACGCCGACGATCCCTACCAGGACCGCCGCGAGTGGAACTTCAACTACGAGCCACACTTCCGGCAGCGGATGGCCTATGACCTCATGCGCTTCGCCGGCGTGGCCGTGCCCGAGGCGGAGCACGTCGCGCTGCAGGTCAACGGCGTCTACCAGGGCGTCTACCTGCAGTACGCCGACCCGGACAACAAGTCCTGGTTGATGGACTGGTACGGGGACGATGACGGCGATCTGTACAAGGCGGCCTATGATCTCCCCTACGAGACCCAGTATTTTGGCGATCTGACCTGGCTGGGCGACGCCGACAGCGACTACACCTGGCACTACACGAAGATGACCAACGACGAGGTGAGCCCCGAGGACGTGGCCACGCTGCGCGCCTTCCTCGATGACCTCAACCACCTCTCCGACGACGATTTCGCCGCCTGGATCGAGGGCGCCTTCGATGTAGACAGCCTGATGTCCTATCTGGTCGTCTCCAACTTCATCGCCAACTGGGACTCCTACCCCCAGCGGCCGAAGAATTACTGGCTTTATGAGGACCGACGCGCCGAGCGCATGGTCTTCATCCCCTGGGATCTGGACGGCACCTTCAGCCCCAGCATCGACGGGACCTACAACAAGATGGGGACGACCGCGCCGCTGCTGTACAACCTGGTCGAGAGCGACTACGCGCCCGTCCACGACACCGAGGGCACCGAGCGCCCGCTGGTGCGGCGCCTGTTCGCCATCGAGTCGATGCAGGAGCGTTATCTGGCCCGCTACGCCGAGCTCTCGGAGAGCATCCTGTCCGAGGGCTACCTGAGCGAGCGCCTGGACGCGCTGCACACGCTGACGCTGCCCTACGCCTCCGCCACGGACCGCAGCCGGATGGAGGGGGCGAAGAGCTCGATGGCCACCTTCATCTCGCTGCGCACGGCGCGGGTGCAGTCCGAGCTCGACGCGCTCGCGCTCCGTTAGCCCGCCAGCGCCGTCGGCGGCGGCGGCAAGGCCAGCGGCGGACCCTTGCCGCGGTGGGTGCGCTTGCGCGGCAGGCGGCGCAGCTTGTAGCCGGCATAGGCCAGCTGAACGACGATCATCGTCGCCAGCACGCCGTAGAGCGTGAGCGGCCCCATCCCGAGCGAGTCCGGGGCGGGCGGGCGCAGGCCCATCGTGTACAGCTCGCCGGAGACCGGCCGCAGCCGCCACTCGCCGAGCGCGTTCAGATACTGCAGGCTGTCGCCGCTGCGCAGCAGGAGGTGGAAGGCGTAGCGGGCCGGGTTGAACCAGGAGATCGCACGGGCTAGATCACCTAGCTTGTCCAGCGGCGTCATGATCCCGGAGAAGGCGATCTCCGGCACCAGCAGCAGCACGATGGTGCCGACCGCCGCCTCTGAGCGCCCCCAGAGCGCGGAGACGAGCAGGCCGGTGGCCAGCCCGCTCCAGCCGGCGAGCATGGTGGCCTGCACCAGCTCGATGGGGGAGAAGCCCTGCGGCCCGAGCCCGCTGCCGGGGAAGACCAGGGCGGTGAGCACCACGCACTGCAGCGCGACCAGCACGCCCAGTACGATGATCTTGGAGCCCAGCCAGGCCGTCACGCCGACGCCGACGCGGCGCTCGCGCAGCCAGATGGTGCGGTCGGCGATGAGCTCGCGCACGGCCGCCGACATGCCGAACCAGAGCGCCGAGAGCGTGAGCAGGAAGATGAGCCCCGCGGTGGGCCGCGGGAAGACCAGGTGCATGACGGCCGCCAGCAGCAAGGGCTGCAGGGTGAGCACCACCAGACCGGCGCGGTCGCGCTGCTTGACGATGACGACGCGCTCGATGAGGGCGCGCAGCAGGGGCAGGCGGCCGGGGCGCGCGGCGGGCTCGGCGGGGGCGCGGGCGCGGGGGAGCAGGCCGGCGGCCACGACGCGGGAGCGCATCTCGATCCAGCGGCGCCCGGCGGGAGAGCTGGCGTAGGTCTCCGCCCAGGTCTCCGGGCGGTGGGCGGCGAGGCGCTCGAAGATCTGGGCGGGGGTGGAGACGTCGAACATCGCGGTCGCGTCAGCGGGCGGCCCGAACCAGGCCACGCGCCCGCCGCCGACCATGACCAGCAGGTGGTCGGCCTGGGCGATGACGCTGGCGCTCATGTCGTGCGTGACCAGGACGACGATGCGCCCGGCGTCGGCGAGGCGGCGGGCGAGGCGGGCGATCTCGGTGGCGGCCCGCGGGTCGAGCCCGCTGGTGGGCTCGTCCAGGAAGATGACGCGGGTGGCGTCGCTGACGATCTCGTGGCCCAGGTTCACCCGCTTGCGCTGGCCGCCGGAGACGCCGCGGCGCTCGGGATCGCCGATGCGATGCCCGCGGATGGGCTCCAGCCCCAGCTCGACCAGGACGCGGTTGACGGCGGCCTTCCGGTCGGCCTCGCTCATGTTCACCGGCAGCCGGATGCGCGCGGCGAATTGCAGGCTCTCCTCCACGGTCAGCTCGGGCAGGACGATGTCGTCCTGCGGCACCTCGCCGGCGATGGCGGGCGATCGGGCCAGGGCGGCGTCCAGCGGCTCGCCCCCCAGCAGGATCTCGCCCTCGTCGGCGGGCGCTGCGCCGCTCAGCGCGCCGACCAGCGTGGACTTCCCGGCTCCGGACGGCCCGACCAGGGCGATGACCTCGCCGGCCAGGGCGGTGAAGCTCACGCTCTCCAGCAGCACGCGGTCGCTGGTCACGCGCCGCAGGCCGCGCACCTCGAGCGCGAAGGGCTCGGAGCTGGGCTCGACCTGGACCTCGCGCCCCGAGAGCCGCAGCGTGTACGGCCCGATCTGGAGCACCGAGCCCTCGTTGATGGGAGCCGAGGCCACCGTCGCGCCGTTCAGCACGGTAGCGCGCTCTCCGCGGGAGATGACGCGCCAGGCGCCGTCCACGCGCAGCAGCTCGGCGTGGATGGGCTCGACGCGCGGGTCGGGCAGATAGATCTCGCAGAAGGGAGAGCTGCCGATCAGCGCCTGTTTTCCCGCGATGGGCATCGACTCGGCCGGGCGCGGGGCGCCGTGGCGCAGGGCGGCGATCAGCAGCGGGTCCACGCCGAGGCCAGAGAGGGCGCCGCTCAGACGCTCCTCGCGCTCGTCTCGGGTCAAGGGCACGGTGAGGAGGAGGCGCACCAGGGCGATCGCCGCGTCGTAGCCGTAGCGCTCGGTGAAGCTGTGCAGGATGGGGCCGGTGTCGCCGCCCTCTTCGAGCAGAGAGGCGGCGCGCTCGCCGAAGTGGGCGGCGAAGACGCCGCGCTCCGCGACCGAGGCCTGGGCCAGCGGGCGCAGGCGCACCACCTCGTCCAGCTCGGCCAGCAGCCGGTCGGCCTCGACGTCGGTGACCTCCGAGACCTGGACCGCCAGCTCGCCCCGGCGCTCGGAGCTGAGCTGATCGAGGCCCCAGACGCCAGCGAGGACGCGGATCATCGCGCTGGCCTGCGCGTTCAGCTCGGCGTTCATGGCTGGCTCCGCCAGAGGACCAGCCCGGCGGCCTCGTCGTCGTGGGGCGCGAGGACGGTGTGCTGGCCGCCGCGGGGCAGGAGGCCGACCACGCTGGCGCTGCGGCGGGGGAGCGAGGGCCAGCGCAGCAGGTGCTCCAGCAGGGCGACGTCGTCGGCGGGGATGGCGTGGCCCACCAGGAGCTGCCCCGAGGCGCGGAGCTGCCCTTGCGCCCAGATCAGCAGGGCGCGCAGCACCTCGTCCGGGACCACGTCGCTGACGCGGTCGATGAGGACGGCGTCGTGCGCCTCGCCCACCCGTGGCCCGCTGCCGCGCAGCAGCGACGGGAGATCGGCGACGACGGTGGTGCGGGTGATCCCCGGCGGCGGGGAGCCGCTCTCGGGCCGCGGGGCGAGGTGGACGCTGGTGATGTGGCCGCCGCGGGAGCGCAGCATGGCGAGCTGGGCGTCCGAGGTGGGCGCGCCGGTCAAGGAGACGCTGAGCACGCGCGCGTTCTGGGCGGGGAGCGCGTCGGCGAGCGCATCGGCCAGGGTGCGGTCGCGCCAGCGCCAGCCGCGGAAGGTGGGCAGCTCGAGCAGCGCGCCGTCCAGGAGCGCGCCGGCGGGGTCCTGGCCCTCGGGCCTCCCGGAGAGGACGTGCCGGAAGAGCGTGGGCCCAGCGGGGGATCCGTCCTGGCGCGCCAGCATGGCCGCGGTCGTGGCCGAGCTCGCCAGCACCGCGTCGAGCAGCTCGCGCAGCCTCGCGCCCACCGCGGCGGCCCGCCCGTCCTCGCCAGCCACGGTGAACCAGCGGCAGATGCCGGTGAGCGCGTCAGCCAGCTCGATCGCGCGATGGGGAGCGTTGACCGTGCCGGCCTCGGAGAGTGGATCCGTAAGCTCGATCGCCAGCTCTTCGGCGATGCGATCCGACTCGAGGGCGTCGAAGCGCTCGCGCGAGGCCCCGCCCGCCCCGAATCCACCGGCCACCGCCGCGGACAGCACCTTGCGGGAGCGCGCGACCACGGTGCTGGCCAGCGATCGGTAGAAGAGCAGGGCGAGATCGGGCTCGCTGTCCAGCTGCGTGAGCAGGGCGTCGCGCTCCCAGCGCAGCGCGCTGGCGTGGTCGTGGGCGCGGACCTCCGCGGCGGCCGGCGCCCGGTCTACGAAGGACATGTCGCCCAGCACATGGCCGGGCCCCAGCACCGACAGCACCGTCTCCGGGGAGCTGCGCGTGTCTACCACCTCGAAGCTGCCCTCCATGACGACGTAGAGGTTCGCTGACCGCTCGCCGCGGCGCACCAGCACGGTGCCCGCGGCGACCTCCATGCGCTCGGCGGTGGCGCTGAGTCGGCCCCAGGCCTCGGCGGCGAAGAGATCGCGGAAGGTCGGCTCGGGCGTCTGGCTGTCAGCGGTCGCGGTCACGGTACCCGGGGATCCTCGGCGATGTGCGTGCGACCGGTTGCATGGACGCCCGGTGATGCTACCATGGCCTGCCGCTCTCCTGTGGAAACGAGGAACGGATGCGCGCCTTCGCTGTCAGTCTCTGGATCCCCCTGGCCCTCGGGGCCTGTGACGCGCCGCCGGCGCCTCCGGCCGAGCCCGCCGCGCCTGTGGTGCCCGCCGCGCCTGCCCCCGCCGAGGTCAGCCGCATCCTGGCCCCCTCGCCGCTCAAGATGGAGGCCGCGGTGCGCGAGGCCGGCGTGGCCGAGGCGCTCACCGATCTCGTCCCCACCAGCCCGGCCGAGGTCGGGACCGAAGACAAGGATCGCCTCGCCGTGCGCACCGGCGTCGTGCTGGCCTACGCGGTGCTGGGCGGCCGCAACACCCCGAAGGCGGACTTCGTGGCGCAGCTCAAGTCGGCGCGGGCCGGGATGGCCGGGCTGGGCGCGGGGGCGGGGCTGCTCTCCACCATCGACGACAGCATCCGCCACGTCGAGAACGACGCCGCCAGCCGCGAGGACTTCCTCCGCGAGCTGGACGACATCGTCGGCTACGCCGTCCCCGAGCAGGGCTGGGGGCCCGACGACCGCACCGGCCCGCTCCTGCAGGCCGGCGCCTGGCTGGCGGGCACCAACGTCGTCGCCCGCGCCATCGTGCGCTCGGGCAAGGCGGAGGCCGCCGACAAGCTGCTGCGCCGCAAGGACGTCGCCGACTACTTCCTGCGCTACATCCGCACCGAGGGCCAGGGCAAGGCCGGCCCCGTCGCCGATCAGCTCGAGAAGACGCTCACCCAGATGGCGGCGGTCGCCGAGAAGCCGACGCTGGGCGTCGAGGACGCGCAGGCCGTGGCGGACGCCACGGACGCGCTGCTCAAGCTGCTGTAGGCCAACCCTCAGGGCAGGTCGAAGACCAGCACCTCGGCGTCCTGTCCGCCGGTGAGCGTCAGGGCGGGCTCCTCGCTCAAGGCGAGGCCATCGCCCTCGCCCAGGGACTGGCCGTTGGCGGAGACGCGCCCGCGGACCACCTGCACCCAGGCGTGCCGTCCGGGCGCCAGCGCGAGGCTGGCCTCCTCGTCGCCGCTCAGCAGCCCGGCATAGAGGCGGACGTCCTGGTGGATCAGGACGGATCCGTTCGCGCCGTCCGGGCTGGCGACCAGGCGCAGCGCGCCGCGCCGCTCGGCCTCGGGGAAGTGCCGCTGCTCGTAGCTGGGCGGCAGCCCCCGGGTGCTGGGCGGGATCCAGATCTGGAGGAAGCGGACGGGCTCGGAGCGGGAGCCGTTCTGCTCGCTGTGCTGGATGCCGGAGCCGGCGCTCATCCGCTGCACGTCGCCGGGGACGATCCGGCCGCTGGTGCCGATGCTGTCCTTGTGCTCGAGCGCGCCGCTGACCACATAAGAGAGGATCTCCATGTCGCGGTGGCCGTGGGTGCCGAAGCCTCCGCCCGCCGCGACGCGGTCGTCGTTGAGCACGCGCAGGACACGAAAGCCCATGCGGGTGGCGTCGTGGTAGCCACCAAACGAGAACGTGTGCGCGCTGTCCAGCCAGGAGATGCGGGTGCGGCCACGGGTGATGGCGGGGACGGTCTGAAGCATGAGATCCTCCATGGGAGTGCTGGGAGTATTCTAATCCTCCCGCCGGATGTGATAAGCAGGGGCTGGAGGAGAGCACTGTAAACATGCGCGCAACAATACCGGGCGCAACAAGCAAGGACGTCCCCCTCAAAGGGGAGCTCGGCACCGACGCCAACCGGCGCGCCGCCAACCTCGCCGGCGATCGCCTGGGGCCCATCGCCGCCTTCGTGCGCGTGGTGGAGACGGGCAGCTTCACGGCGGCGGCGAGCGCGCTCGGGGTCTCCAAGTCGCAGGTCAGCCGCTCGGTGCGCACCCTGGAGGACCGGCTGGGCGCCCGCCTGCTGCACCGGACGACGCGCGCGGTGGCGCCGACCGAGGCGGGCTCCGCCTTCTACGCGCGGTGTGCGCGGATTCTCAGCGACCTGGAGGAGGCCGAGGAGGCGGTCGTCCATCTGCAGTCGGCGCCGCGCGGCACCCTGCGCCTCAGCCTGCCCCAGAGCTTCGGCGTGCGCTACCTGGCGCCGTTGATCGCCGACTTCATGGTGACCTACCCAGAGGTGCGGGTCGAGGCCAGCTTCTCCGAGCGCCGCGTCGACCTGGTGGATGAGGGCTTCGATCTGGCGATCCGCATCGGCGCGCTCGACGACAGCTCGCTCATCGTGCGCAAGCTCGGCTCCACCTGCCGGCATGTGCTGGCCAGCCCGGGGTATCTGGCGCGCCGAGGCTGGCCGAAGACCCCAGCGGACCTGCGCGAGCACGACTGTCTGCAGTTCACCTACCAGACCAGCGGCACGAGCTGGATCTTTCGCGACGCCGACCAGGACGTCTCCGTGCGGGTCTCCGGGCGGCTCACGGCAAACTCTGGCGAGGCGCTGGCGGCGGCGGCCTGCGCGGGCATCGGGCTGGTCTGGCTCCCCGACTTCCTGGTCGCCGACGAGCTGAGATCGGGCCGCCTGATCAGCGTCTTCGGCGAGCGCCCCGACCCCGGGCTGGCGATCTGGGCCGTCTATCCACACAGTCGCCACCTCGCGCCCAAGGTGCGCCTCTTCGTGGACATGGTCGCCGCGCACCTCGGCGAGCGCCCGCCCTGGTCGCGAGAGAGTGAGGCCCTGTCACGCTCCTGACACGGGAGCGTAGCGGTTCGCGCTCGCCCAGTGTAGAGGTAGGGGACTCAACTTTCGGAGGTCAGATGCGTCGTCTCGTCATTCTCTCGCTCATGCTGGGCTGCACTACCAAGGCTACCGTCACCGACACGGGCGAGATCGTGGAGACCGGTGACACAGATGGGGACGGGGACGAGACGGGCGCGACCGAGGACAGCGCCGAGACCGGCGAAGGCGAGGGCGAAGGCGAGGGCGAGGGCGAAGGCGAAGGCGAGGGCGAAGGCGAGGGCGAGGGCGAAG
>CAZKWG010000053.1:0-18766 GCA_964556105.1 uncultured Enterobacterales bacterium
CTGGGGAACGCCGCGGTGGAGGCCGGGCTGCCCCACGAGGCGGAGCCGCGGCTGGCCGAGGCCGTGACGCTGGCGGAGAGGCTCGACGAGACGCTGGTGCTGCTCGCCGAGGGCACGATCCTCGCCGCGCTGCAGCTCGGGCGGGCCGACTACGCCGCCGCCGAGGCCACCGCCGCGCGCTGCGCGACCGCCGCGGCCGCGCGCAACAACCCCGCCGCCATCGCCGACGCCGCGATCACGCGCGCCGCCGCGCGCCAGGGTCAGGGCGACGCGCAGGGCGCCATCCGCGCCCTCTGGGACGCGGCCAACCTGCTGCGCGATCGTGGCAGCGCCGCCGGCCTGAACCTGCTCAAGGCGCGGCTGGCGGAGCTGCGCGCTCAGCTCGGGCCGGAGCGCTTCGATCCGCTGTGGATGGCCGTGGCGACGCCGAAGGTGGGCTGAGGCGCCTCCCCAGCCCCGGGCTCAGTCGAACTGCGCCCAGTCGTCCGAGGCGCCCGACTCGACGTCGGCGACCAGCGGCAGCGAGCCCTTCTCGGCCTTCTTCTCCAGCCACTCGTCGGCGAGGCGGATGCCCTTGTACATGCGCGCCTCGGCCTTGTCCAGGCGCCCAAGCAGCTTCGAGCGGTCTTTTCCGGTGTAGTCCGACATCTGGGCCCGCACGTCGTTGATGCGCAACAGGCCGCGCTCGCAGTCCGCCTTGAGCTTCTGCGCCGCCGCGAGCTTCTCCGCCGTGCGCGACTTGCCCGTCTGCAGGGTGGCCTTGCCCATCTTGTAGATGGCCTCGCAGAAGCCGAAGACCTCGCCGACCACGGGGATGAAGCCGATGCCCGTGCTCACGACCTCCTTCGCCGAGGCCTTGCCGAGGCTCGCGCCCTCCTTCGAGGCGCCGCGCATGGCCGCCAGCGAGTCCACCGCGCCGAGACCGGATCCCAGACCGGGGACCAGCGCGTCGGCGCCCATGAAGGCCCCCTCCTTGAGCATGTCCACGCCAGCGTCCATGACCTCGTCGCGGCGGCGCTGATGCAGCGCTCCACCCTTGGCCACCGCCTTGCGCCCGGACTTCTTGATGGCGCCGACCTGCGACGCCATGCTCGGCTCCGGCGCGGGCTCGAGGATGTCGAAGTCGGACTGCATGCTCTCGAAGCTGTGGGCCAGCTCGTCGTTCTCCAACAGGGGAGCGGCGTCGTCCGAGCGGAACGGTTTGGACTTGCGGGTGCGCGCCATGATGACTCCGAGGAAGGCAGATGACGATCGGGGATGGCAGGGCTAGAGCATAGCGCCAAACAGCCCACACAGATGTTCACATCCTGGTCCATCTATCATTATGTACATTATCCAATATATATCTCATTGATTTCACATACCACTCGCGCGCCAACCTCTGCGCTCCAAACAAAAAACAACGACCGGATCCGTTGACAAATCTCGGTGGCATCCGGATCATCTCCGCGTGACACACACCGAGCTTCATGACGGCTTGAAGGTCGCCTGCCTCTCCCGATCAGAGGCGCGGGTGCTGGACAGCCACGTCGAGGGCTACTTTCGCCACGGCATCTCCCTGGCCGCGGGAGACGTGGTCTTCGACGTCGGCGCCAACATCGGCGTCTTCGGGCTGCGCGCCGTCCTGGCCCAGCCGGGCGTGCAGGTGTGGGCCTTCGAGCCTCTCCCGCCCATCTTCGCCGTGCTCGAGGAGAACGCGCGCGCCCTCGGTCAGGGTCGCCTGCACGCGATGCCGGTCGGGCTCTCCAGCGCGCCTGGCGAGATGGACGCCTGGTTCTTCCCGAACGCGCCGGCCCTCTCCAGCGGCCATATGGAGCTGTGGGAGCAGAGCCCCGAGGCCTGGCAGCAGGCGGTGGCGGGCAGCCTGGACCACCCGGCCCCCGGGATGGCCTGGATGGGCTGGGTGCCTCGCTTCCTCACCCCGCTGCTGGCCCGCTACCTCCGCGCGGGCGCTCGCCAGCACCGCTGCGGCCTGTCGACGCTCTCCGACGTGATCGCCGAGCAGAGCATCCGGCGCATCGACCTGCTGAAGATCGACTGCGAAGGGGCGGAAGAGGCCGTGCTGTCCGGGCTGCGCCAGGAGGACGAGGACAAGGTGCAGCAGGCGGTGATCGAGGTCTTCGACACCGACGGTCGCGCCGATCGCGTGGAGGCGCGGCTGAGGCGGATGGGGCTCACGCAGATCGTCCGCGAGAAGGAGGCCGCCCTGGCCTCCACCCCCCTGATCAACCTCTACGCGCGACGGGGAGCGCGATGATCGTCGCTGGAGTTCTCGGGTACTACCTGCTCATCAACCTGCTCGGCGTGCTGCTCTCCTGGGCCATGGTCCGCGGCTGGTGCGCGGAGCGGCGCCTGCGCGGAAAGCCTCCTACGCTGGAGGCCTGGCGGAAGCGCCTGCCGCTGGTCGGCTTCAACGTCCTGATGATCAGCAGCCTGACCGCGCTCGGCGTCCTGCTCGTCGGTGAGGCGCTGATCTCGACGGCCCCGATGGCCTGGTGGAAGGTGCTCGGCTGGTTCGCGCTGACCGTGGTGGTCGACGACCTGACCATGTACGCGCAGCACCGCCTGTTGCACGTCGTGCCCTGGCTGTACCGCCACGTCCACCAGCTCCACCACCGGGCCTTCCCCTCGGTGCCGAGCGACTACATCTACGCCCACCCCGTCGAGGTCCTGACGGGCTTCATCGGGACCACCCTGGCCTTCGTCATCCAGGTGCTGGCGACGGGACAGCTCAGCGTCTGGCCCCTCATCCCCTACTTCCTCTACCGGACCCTGCACGAGCTGGAGATCCACTCCGGCGTGCGCACCCCCTGGCGCTGGGGCCCCTTCGCCGAGGCGGAGCACCACGACCAGCACCACGCCCGCCCGCACAGCGGCAACTACGCCAGCGCCATGCGCTTCTGGGACTGGGCGCTGGGCACGCTGGCTTCGGGGAAGTGAGCGCATTCGGCGCGTTCGACGCCCAGACTGACGCCTACGCTGCACACGCCCCCCGATCTTCGCCGCTCGCCGCGAGAGCGGATCGGCTCGTGCTACCGTGAACCCGGTCTGATCTGCGCGCCGATCTCGGTGGCGGCCATCGGGCGCGACGGAGGTCCCATGTCGTCCCAGTCCTACCTTCCGGTCCAGGAGACCGAGGCGCCCGCGGTAGACACCGGGGGCACGACCGGCGTGACGGGGGTGCAGGGCTCCATCGGCAACGCGGCGATGGCGGGCATGCTCCCGGGGCTGGGTGGACTCGGCGGCTTCGGCGGCTTCGGCCTCCCGGACCTCATCCCCGAGATCCCGATGCCCTCGCTGCCGGACTTCGGCGATCTGCTGCCGACGCCGGAGATCCCGATCCCGGGGATGCCCAGCCTGGACGACATCCTGCCCGGGATGCCCAGCCTGCCCGACATCACCGGGCCGCTGATGCCGGACCTCAGCCCGATCCTCGGGCCCGTGCAGCAGGGCGTGGACACCGCCGGTCAGCTCTGGGATCGCGAGGGCATGGGCGCGCTGATGGACCCGGTCGGCGCGCTGGACCGCATGCAGGCCAGCCAGGAGCTCGCCAGCCGCTTCAACATCGTCGGAGACGACTTCATCGGGCCCCGCCAGCAGAACCAGCTCACCCAGTCGGAGTACGACGAGGTGGTGCGGATGTACAGCGACATCCGTCTGGGCCGCGGCGACCTGACCATGGACACCTCGGAGATGACCGACGAGCAGGCGGCCGCCTTCCGCCAGTCGACCATGAACGACTTCGCCCGCATCTTGCAGACGGACAGCGGCCGCCAGATGGTCCGTCAGATGAGCAACAACGTCATGGTCGATGACGCCGGCAACGAGCGCAAGTTCATCGCCGGGATGGAGGTCACGGGCACGATGCTGGAGGGCCTCGGCTCCTCGCAGCACCGCCACACCACGCTCAGCGCCCTGCACCAGGACGCCAACGGCAACGGCGACCGCAGCGACGACGGGAACGCGCCCCTCGACCTGACCAACGGCTTCTCCGACCCCGTGCTGGGCAACGGCGTCGGCGTCAGCCAGCGCAACGCCGACGGGACGCGGGGCTCGGCCTCGGACGTGGTGATCCGCGCGAACCCGGGCGTGCTGCTGGACTTTGACGGCGACGGCAACCCCGACACGACCACCACCTCGGACATCATCCTGATGCACGAGATGGCGCACGCGCGGCACCAGACCCAGGGCACGCTCGCCTCCGGCCAGATTCAGCAGGACGCCGTGATCCCGGCGGGCGACCCGGACATCGGGACGAACAACTGGGAGCACCAGGCGGCCGGGCTCGGGCACTGGGCCAACGACCGCTTCACGGAGAACGCCTACCGGCGCGACCGCCAGAGCCTGGGCGACACCATCCCGCTGCGGCCGAGTTACTCCGCCTTACCATGATCCTCGCGCTGCTCCTCGCCTGCGGAGGCCCCTCCGCCGCGCCCCCTGGGACGTCTTCGAGCGCTCCCAGCCCTGCTCCCGCTCCCGCCGCGGAGGTCGCCAGCATGACCGTGGACGCCTGGTCCCAGCCCCCCGCGGAGATCGGCTTCGATTGGCAGATGGCGCGCGAGGCCGACACGCTGACGATCCGCTACACGGTCGAGAACCGCGGCGCGGAGACGCTCTGGCTGGCCGATCGCATGGTGCAGACCAACCAGGGGTCGGCGAAGCTGCTCGATCGGCCCATCGTGCGGACCAGCGGGCGCCCGAAGACCGCCCTGGTCGCGCTCGGCCTGGTGTCGCCGGACGTGACGATGATGTTCCTTCAGCCGCCGACCTACCGCGCCGTGGCCGCGGGCGCCTCGAGCCAGGGCGTGGTCACGGTCGCGCTGCCGCTGACCAGCTGGCACCCCGCCGGCAAGGTGGACCCGCTCGAGGAGCCGGAAGCCGTGGTCTTCGCGTTGGACGGCTTCTTCGGCGAGCCCCTGGCTTGGAAGGACCAGAAGGACGGCGAGGGCAACGCCTACCGCTTCCCGCAGTACAGGTCCCGCCACTGGATCTGGTCGGACGCGAAGCCGCTGCCGCCGGGCTGAGGCCGCTCAGCCGACGCGGGCGTTGCAGACCCCGCACATGCGTGGATCACCGCGGTAGACGCTCATCTTCGCCTTGTGGCATCCCACATGGAAGTAGCGTCCGCAGCCGTACACGCACTCCATGCGCACGTCCACCGTGACGTTCCCGCCGCAGAGCCCGCAGGGCACCACCGCCGCGACCTCGGCGACCGGGGCCGCCTGCTGGAGGTTCAGCGCGGGCAGGGGCTCCACCGGGCCCCACCAGGCGAGCCAGCCCACCATCACGCCGATCATCCCCGTGATCAGGCCGGAGACGCTCTCGGAGTAGACCGCGCGCCAGTCCTCGCCGTTGATCAGCACCGGCGCCAGGAAGGTGAGCACGAGCACGAAGAGGAAGAGGACCAGGCCCGTGACCGCGACGCGCGGCGCGCTGCCCTGCCCGCCCCAGGCGTGGCGCGCGAAGGAGCAGCAGAGCAGGCCCATGCCCAGCCCCGGCAGGAGGATGGTCCAGGCGCTGCGCTCCACGCTCAGCGCCGCGCCCCAGCCCAGCGCCCAGAGGATGACGGTCAGCACCGATCCCAGCAGGGTGACCGTGCCCTTGCCGGCGTAGCCCCGGTTCTCCGGGTAGTCGGGCGGCTGCTCCAACACGCCGCTGCCAGCGGGAGGCTCCGGCAGCAGGTAGACCAGCTCGCCGTTGATGACGCCCAGATCGCCCAGGTTCTCGTTGTCCTGGAGCAGGCGCCCGCGCGCCCGCAGCCAGTAGAGCCGACGTCGCCCGTCCGGCCAGTACGCGTCCAGCCCGGCGTCCCGCGCGATGCGCTGCGTCAGGTCCCGCCCCGGCAGGTAGGTCGGCACGCGCAGATCGAGGGTGAACGAGTTCATGTCGATGACCTGAACGCGCACCTGAACGGTCTGCTGGTCCTTGAGCTGGTACTGGTCCATAAACTATCGCTGCGCTTCGACGGTGGCCTCGAGCTCTTCGCTGATCTTCTGGAGCGGCTGCAACAGGCGCTCGAACTTGTCGAACCAGCGCAGCCAGATCTCGTCGCCCTGCTCGGGCCCCGGGACCTCGGCGTGAACCCGGCGAATGAACTCCTTGAAGCGCTCGACGCGCTCGATGGTCTTCGGCAGCGGGTTGTAGAAGTCGTGGGCGTAGGCGATGAGGCTGCCCGCCGTGCGGTAGAGCACGCGGTCGCTCGTCCCCTCCTCGATGAGCAGGAACTCGCTCGAGACCAGCGCGGCGTTGAAGCCGAGCGTGCCCAGCGAGAGCTCAGCGACCAGGGCCGTGCGGAAGAGGTTCTGCAGGATCTTCTTGTTGACCCGGATGAACTCGACCACGCGCGGCTTGAGGTAGCTCTCCGCCGCCCGCGCCTGCCGACCGGCGCGCGGCACCGGCAGCAGCACCTGCACCATGCGCCCCAGGCGCACGTTGATGCGGGTCAACGCCACGGCGTCCATCTGCTCTTCGTCGATGGGGTGCAGGCGCGGCGCACACTTCTCGCGGATACGCGCCGGCTTCTTCTCGTTCGTGTCGAAGACGCTGCGCAGATCGCTCTCGTCCGGCGCCTCCGTGTGGAAGAGCCAGAGCATGTACTCGCCGTCCTTCTTCGGGACCTCCAGCGGCACGCCCACCGCCTCCGGCAGCAGCACGCCCTGCCCGATGCGGGTCACGCCGAAGCCCGCCTGGATCACGGCCACATAGCCCTGACCCTTCTGCTCCAGCTCGACCTGCAGGCCCTGCACGATGCCGTGCCCGTGCAGGTACAGGTTGTGCCGGTGGAGGTTCTTGCGTTGATAGGACTGCTCGTCCAGGAGGTCTCCCGCCGTGATGCAGAGCCCCTCGAAGGGGAGCAAGCGGCGGAGTTGCTCGTCTTTCATGCCTCACCCGATTCCCGCTACAGCAGGTCATCCTGGAATTGAATCGTAAAGCTGACGTGGCTCGGCTTCTCGTTGGTGACGATCTGCGAGATGCGCCGAAGCACGGTCGGCGCGCGCTCACCGAAGCGGCGCCGGAATTTCTCGCGGCTCTCCAGCGTCAGCACGAAGAAGGTCGTGGCCTTGCGCTCCGGCTGGACCAGATAGAAGCCCGGGGGCTCGTCCCGCAGGAAGCGGTCGTCCACGTTCTTGCCGCCCGCCAGCGCCAGCGCCCCGATGACCGCCGGCTGCGGCTTCTTGCGCTCGGTCACGACCACCGGCGCGCTGGTGAGCACGCGGATCATCTCCTCCACCCCCGCCTTGGTGCCGCGCGTGCGGTACAGGCGGATGGAGCGGCGGACCAGCTCGCGCTGCTGGTGCAGCGGCAGCGACTCGTCGAGCTCGAAGGTCACCCAGGAGGCGATCCATGGGAGGAACTTCGGGTCGGCGGTCAGCGGGTCGGTGAGCGAGGGGATCTGGTCGATCCGGTCGGTCACCGTGGTCATGATGTGCTGGAAGAACAGCAGGAAGCGCCGGAACTGGTCCGCGGAGCGCGCCGTGACCGAGGTGGTCTCGACGGCGTCGCGGGCGCCCCAGCGGCGGATGGAGCGCTCGTCGGCGCGGGCGACGTCGGCCCGCTGCGCCGGGGTCCCGCCCTGGTAGATCCCCGGCAGGAAGCGCAGATAGGAGCGCACCGGCACCAGCAGGACGATGGCGTCCCGCGGCTGGAGCGGCGGCACCGGCCCGCCCGTCGCGGTCGTGATCTCCGCGGTGATCAGGACCAGATCGTCGGGCGTGAAGTAGGTCGCGGGGGATCCATCGGGCATGGTCCGGCGCGCGCGGATGGTGACGACCTCGCCGCCCCCGTGCGACATGACCTCGACAGCCCGCACCTGCCCGACCTTCTCCCCGCGCGCGGCCTCGACCAGCCGATAGCTGACGTCGTTGCCCAGATGTCGCTTGAGGAAGGAGCGGGCGTCGTGGATGGGGAAGCCGATGCGCACCACGTCGTCCAGGTACCGGTAATCGCCCGGCACCCGCACCAGCGGCGCGCTCTCTCGCAGCGCCAGCGCGCTCATTCTTCGGCCTCCTCAGAGCGGACGCGCACCTTGCGGACCACGAACAGATCGTGCTCCACCAGCACCAGCTCGCGGACGCCCTGGCCCTCTTCCCAGCCCGGCGCGGCCTTGGCCTTGTCCGGGGCGCTCATGTCGTAGAGCGAGACGTCCACGATGTGGCGCACCTCGGGGATGTCCGAGACCATGCGGGCGAAGTCCTGGGCGTAGAGCGTGCCGCCGAAGGGCCAGCCCTCCGCGTCCAGGCCGCCCTGGTAGGCGTCGAGGAAGCGGTTGACCCAGGCGGCCGCCGCCTCGCGCACCTGGATGACGTTGGCGTTCGGCCGCAGGCGCAGGGTGACGGAGACGTCGATGGCGCAGAACTTCGCCAGCCGCACGACGGGCTCGACGTTGATCAGGCTGCGGCGCTTCAGGTAGCTCTGGACGTGGTCGCGCAGCCCCGAGGCCAGGAAGGGATCGGGGACCTGCTCGCCCTCGCGGCGACCGGGGAGGATGATCACCTCCACCTGGCCGTCGGCGCCCATGCTGCCGGGGCAGGCGGCGCGGGAGACCTCGGCGGAGGCCTCGCGAGCGATGACCTCGAAGTCCGAGCGGGTGACGGCGCGATCGCGGCTGGTCAGCAGGCTGGGGGCGCGCCGGACGATCTCCTCGATGGTCTCGGCGTCGCGCCCGCCGCCCGCGGGCAGCAGGTTCGTCACCTCGACCGAGTCGGCCAGCGTCTCGGCCACGACGATCTGGTTCGGCGCGACGTTGCCCTGGGCGCCCGGGATGACGCGGTAGAACTCGACCGAGACGTTGTTCGAGCCCACGGGCAGCATCTTGCCGCGGATGCCGTTGCCGAAGGTCAGCGTCCCCTCGACCGGATCGACGACGAAGACGCGGTCGTCCTTTCCAGCCGTGAGCAGGTTGCCCTCGCGCGAGGGCAGCCAGGACTCCTTCGATCCATCCTCTTTGACGATCTGCACGCGCAGATCTTCGAAGAGCTCGGGCCGCGGGAAGAGCGGGCGCTCGCCCTCGCCGCCGTGCAGGAAGATGGGCTTCTTCAGGAGCTGCACGACCTGGTTCGGCACGCCGAGCCCGCTGTAGCGCTCGATGCGCACCGTGTGCAGGTTCACCGCGTCCACGGTGTTCAGCAGGACGTGGGTGACCGGCGGCAGCGAGGGGATGTTCTCCAGCGTCGCGCCCGCGGGCAGCGTGAAGCGCCCGCGCAGCCAGAAGCCGTCCGGCGGCACCTGCGGCAGCTCGGGCAGCGGGAACTCCAGCGTGCCCGAGCGCGCCATGTCGTAGGAGGGGCGCACCGTGCCGTCATCGGACTGCTGGCTGGAGCGCACGCGCTTCCAGCCGGTGCGGCCGTGCTCACGCTGCTCCAGGATCTCCCACTCCACGCCCAGGCCCTGCGGCAGGAAGGTCTCGCCGCGGCAGCGGAACTGCACGGCGTGGCGCATCCCGATGGGCAGCGGCTTGTCGAACTGCAGGTAGAGCGCCTGGTTCTCCTCGGCGATCTCCACGAAGGGATAGTACGGGAAGAACTCCGAGAGGCGGCCGACCGAGCGGGTCAGCACGCGCGTCAGGCGGCGGTTCTGGTCGCGGTGGTCGAGCTGCGCCATGCGCGGACCCGGCATCGGCTGCTCGTAGGTGTCCTGACCGATGGTCTTGTCCACCGAGAGCTGCACGCTGTAGATGCGCGGGATGATCGGGTGCTGGACCTTCTTCTCGTCCTGCCCGGTCAGGCTGGCCTTGAGGATCTCCAGCCGCACCCAGGTGGTCTCGACGCCGGCCATCTCGTGCCGGCCCAGGTCCTTGAGCTGCGTCTTCGGGTCGAGCACCACGCGGATCTTCCGCCGCGCCGCCCGCTTCGAGCCCTCCTCGTCGAGGTTCGCGAAGGTGAAGCCGCTGTAGATCTTGTCCTCGGTGTACACCACGCGCCAGTTGTCCTCGGCGCGGTAGGTGAGCTGGAGGAGGTAGAGGTCCTTCGGCTCGACGATGAGCTCGCCGTTCATCTCGAAGCCGATCTCCATCTCGAGGAGGATCGGCGCCTTCCGCCGGTTCTCGAAGAGATCGGACCCGATGTACCACTTGCGGCCGATGGTGGGCGGCACCACGGGGGCGATCTGGAAGGGCGACCAGGGCCCCTCTCCGCCCAGCATCTCCTCGACGCGGCGCGGATCGTCGCCGGCGAACATGCGCAGCTCGATGGGGCGGATCCAGGTGAGGTCCACCTCGAGGTCGGGCGTGAAGCCGCGGATGAAGACGGTCTCGACGCGCTCGGCGCGGATGTTGTAGCCGTCCGTCGCCATGTCGGTGAGCGGGCCGGTGATGAGCACCATCGTGCCCTCGGTCCGGACGCGCTCCTTGGGGATCTCCTCCCACAGCTCGCCGCGCCGGTAGTACCAGCGGTAGCGGGGCAGGTAGGAGTTCTTGCCGGCCGGGACGGCGCGGTCGACCATCGCCAGACGGATGGTCCAGCCGCCGCGGATGGGCGGGACGTCCTGGAGGAAGAACTCCAGCGTGCGGCCGCGGGCGCGGACCTCCCAGTTGTTGATCGCGCGCTCCTCGCCGCCGCGATCATCCTTCCAGAAGATCTCCAGATCCTCGAGCATGCGGTTGGCGAGCCACTTCTCGTACTCGAGGCGGCCGCGGATCCACCACTTCTCGTTGGCCACCGGCTCCGGCACGAGGTCGCCGACCTGGAAGGTCTGCGGGACGATGCCCGGCATGGCCGTGACGAGCGCGATCTCGGGCATCCCGAGCACCTCGTCCTTCTCCGGCTCCACGTCGATGGGCACCCAGCCGTTGACCGTGGGGTACTCCCACTCGAAGAAGGCGGCGATGGGCAGGCTGTCGTTGCTCTGCCGGCGCACGCGCAGGCGCCCGAGGCGGCGCCCCTCCTCCGGCTTGATGTTCATCAAGCGGAAGTCGTCGTGGGAGATGTAGAAGAACTGGCCCTGGGTGTAGGCGTCGGGGCCGTACTCCTGGGGGTCCAGGTCGAAGAACTGCGCGCCGCGCCCGCTGTTGAACACCAGCGCCGCGGGGTGGTTCTCCATCTGGTTGAAGGGGATCTCCCGCACCGCCGGGACCGGGCCCCCCTTGACCGCCATCACCCGCGTGACCCGCGCGTCGTGGACCGTCAGCCGGTCTACGGTGATGTAGTCCAGGGCGACGTTGTCCTCACGCTGCCGCGTGGAGTACCGCGCGAAGGCCGGCACCTCCGTCGGCTTGCCCGTCCGCACCGAGAACGTCAGCGGCGCCACCGCAGGGCGCGCGCGCCGCCGCTCCTCGCCGATGAAGTTCAGGAAGTGGATGTAGGTCTTGTCCGGCACACGGTTGAGCCGGTAGATGATGAGCTCTGTCATCCAGGCGAAGAGCTGGACGAGGGTCATGCCCGGATCGGCGTCGTTGAAGTTCGTCCATTCCGGGCAGTACTGCGGGATCAGAGCCCGAGCTTCCGCGACGATGTCCGCGTACCGGCGATCGTCCAGGTTCGGGGGCTTGATGGGCATCAGCGATTCCCTGCGTTCGAGATGACCTGGACCAGGTTCTGCACAGCGCTGGTCGACGTGATCTTGTACTCCACGTCGATGCGCAAGGCACCCCCGGGCTCGGCCGCGGACTTGACCTTGAGCACTTCGATCCGCGGCTCCCAGCGCTCGAGCGCGTCGCGCACATGACGCGCGACGATTTGCGCGTTCGACGCTGTCGCGGGCGCGAAGAGGAACTCGTGGATACGACAGCCGAAATTCGGCAGCATCTGACGCTCTCCGGGACGTGTACCCAGGATGATCGAGATGTTTTGCCGAATGTTCTCTTCGTACTCAGACAGCGCGACCCGGCCGGAGGCCGGGTCGAAGTGGAACGGGAAGGCCCATCCCCTCCCGAGGAACTCCTTGCGGATAGCCATGCGGATCCTGTGGCGGCTTCAGCTCCCGTAGGTGTTGCTACAGAAGGTGAACTCCGTCGAGTAGCCCGACCGGTTGCTGATCACGTGCCGGGACGAGACGATGTAGTACTTCCCGTCCCGAGGACTGGACAGGCCCGAGAAGTTTATCATGCTCCCGGCGCGCACTGCATCGTTGCCCTGAATTGAGCCGGTTCCATGGCAGAATTGCCGAGCGATACGCTCCATCTCTGCCTTCGCGACGGCGTTCGCCATGGCCTGTGAGCTCACCGGCACGTCGGTGATGTAGGCCGTGGCGTCCCCGAACTTGCCCGCGAGGTCGGCGCCGAGCTGCCCGCCGCCGATCTTCGTGACGTCGCCCGAGGTCGCCTGACCGACGATCTCCTCCTTCTTCTTGATGTCCCAGCCCCGGACGATCACCTTCTGGACCATGTCCGAGGTGTTGTAGGAGAAGCGGACAGAGCGCAGGGTCTCGCCCATCTTCACGTCGGTGGTGGTGCCGGAGAAGGTCGCCTTCTTGAACTGCAGCTTCCCGTCGCGGACGGTGCAGAGGAAGTTGTTGCGCGCCGCGAGGCGCTTCAGAAAGGCGATGTTGCTCTCGTTGCGCTGAAGGATGTAGGGGTGCGTCTCCTCGGTCGCGTCGGCGTCCACGGAGAGCCCGCACTCCGCGCCCACCTCGCTGGCGACGTCGGAGTCCTTCATGTCGTTCCAGAAGCGGGTCTTGCGACCGCGCCCCAGGCGATGCGCGTGGTCGAGCGCCCGGATCGTCATGCCGGAGATGCCCTCGACCTGAAACCCGGGCTCGACCGAGATGATCTCGCCCTTGAACAGGTTGACGGAGCCCGAGCCGATCTGGCCCTCGACCGCGTCGCCGATCTCGAAGCTCCACGACGGCTGCCCCTCGGTGCCGCCGACGGTCATCGTGAGCATGTCGCAGGCGTCCTGGTGATCCTCGATCACCAGGCGCTGAAGCCCGTCATTGCCCGTCTGCTCGAAGGTCGTCCCTCCGCAGGAGACCTTGTAGCTGGTCGCGCTACGAACCAGACTCGAACCGCTAGACATGGCGAAACCTCCTGCCGATCAGACCGGGACCATCAGCGTGGTGCCAGCCGCGACGTCCATCAGGTTGTCGATGCCGTTGAGCTCGCCGATGGCCTGGGCCGTGGTGCCGAAGGCAGCGGCCAGCGAGGAGACCGTCTGGCCGGCGGAGAGCTGAACCAGCTTCACCGGATCCGAGCCGTAGCCCTCGCTGTCCCCACCCGAAGAGTAGTTCGTCTTCGGCGTCCACTCCTTCATCTTGACCGTGACCTTGGCGCGGACGGGGTTGCCGTTCGACGCGTACATGATGTAGGTCGCGTTCACAGACTCGATGACGCCGTAGAAGTCGAAGCTGCCCCAGAAGAACCAGACGATGGGCGGACGCTTCTTGCCGAGCTCCGCGCCCTCGCCGTCCCCAGGCGTCGCCTCAGGGTTGGTGAGCGAGAGCAGCTTCTCCACCCAGGCGTCGCGCACGTCGGCGCCGTCCTTGGTGGTGTCGAAGATCAGCTCGATCTGGATGGTCGCCGGGGTGACCTTCTGGAACTCGAGCGCGCCCGCCTGGCCCTGGTCGTCGTGCTCTTTCCAGGACACCGGCTTGTCGAACTTGAGCTCCTTCGGGTTGTACTGAACCTCGAAGGACTCGCCGCCGTCTACGCCGTAGAAGAAAGCTTTGGAGACGCCGCTCATCGGTTTGCCCTCGTTAGAGGTGGGGGATTCGGAATAAATCTATCTCGATTAGTTTAATGGGCTCACCACCACGGGGTCCGGTTGTCCGGATCATCCTGGCGGCGCTCGGAACGGCTCTCGAGCTCACGCTGGACGTGCTGCATGACCTCCTGCGCGAGGGCATCGACGTCCACCTGCTGGCTCTTGGAGTCACCGGACTGCGTCGGCGCGGCCTGACCTTCCGACCGGGCCGAGGCCGAGTCTTCCGCCAGTCGAACCTGGCGCATCGCCGCGTCCTTCTGAGAGTCCGCGAGGAAGACGAGCTGCTGCAGCTTGCGGACCAGCTTCATCAGCCGATCGGCGCCGAGGCCGTCCTGGCCCTCGGTGCGCTTCGTCTGGCTGAGGTTGGTGAACCCGCGGAAGACCTGGCTCTGCGAGGAAGAGCGGGTGCCGCCGCGTCGGCGCGAGGCCGCCGGGGTGGGGAGCCCGAGGGCCGCCGCCATCTCCTGCGCCGAGGCCTCGGCCTCGGCGGCCGCCTCCGAGCGAATCTCCTCGATGAGGCGAAGGACCGGAGCGGGCAGGGTGCGGTTCGAGCGCACCGAGGCGTCGCGGCGGTCCATGGCGCGGACCACCTCGGTCGGGCTCTTGGCGCGCGCGAGGGCGTCCATCAGGCCGCCGACGGTGCCGCGGACCCGCGTCTCGCCGACCGAACGATGCGCCCAGCCAGGCAGCGTAGGTCCGAGCTCGCCCGTACCCACCGCGCCCAGCGTCTCGGTCAGCGGTCCACGACGCCCGCCCGCAGCGGCAGGCTCGACCCCCTCCGGACGCGCGAAGAGGATCGACTCCGCCGTCGGGGTGCGCGCGCTCAGGCGCTGCCGCGGCTCGAGCCGGGAGCGACGGGCGCGAGCGCCACGATCCGCCGGAGCGGGAGCGCCCGCGACATCGGTCTGCGCGCCGCCGACCAGCGCGCGGATCTGCGTGAGCCGCGTGCGCGACCGACCCGGGCGGGCCGGCTCGGCGGTCGCAGCGGCGGTCGCCGCCACAGAAGCCTGCGTCGGAAGCCGCTGATCCGGCGAGAGCACGGTAGAGCGGCGGGTGCGGCCAGGGATGACGCGCAGCGCCCGCGCTGGCGTGGCCTCCGTCGGCGTCAGGCCCGAGAGCAGCGCATGCACCTCGGTCAGCGCCGCGCGAGCGCCGGCCTGCGCGCTCGCCGTACCGGACTGCGACGCCTCGGCCATGACCTCGCCGAGGAGCTGCCGCGCGCCAGCCGAGACCCGCTGAACGCGCGCGTCCCGCGCCGAGGGGCCGCGCGAGAGGGCCGCGAGGACCTCCTGAACTGCGCGAGCCTCTGAGAGCAGGCGGACGACGCCGGCTCCCGCCGAGGCCGGCTGCTGGAGCCGACCGAGCGCGGCACCCGGAGCGCGGCTGGCGAGCGTGGCGCTGCGGGCGCGTGTGCGGTCCAGCGCGCGAGCTCCACCGGCGACCTCCGCCGCGGCGGCGCCATCCCCGAGGTTTGCGCGGGCGAAGACCGCGTCGGGCGCGCTCACGTAGGAGAGGGGGCCGCGCGGGCGATCCGCGAGCCGACGGCTGGCGGAGAAGGCAGCACGAACCGCCATCTCTCCCCGCGCGGGCCGGCCCTCGGATCGCGCCATGGCGCTGAGCTGCGCGCCACGCGCGGCGGCGACGCCCTCCGCGGCAGGGAGCGCGCGCTGCGCCGCAGCGGCGACCGAGCGCCCAGGCAGCGCGAGCGCAGGCCCTTCGAAGGCCAGCGGAGCCGCGGCGCGGGAGAGACCAGCACGAAGGCCACGAAGCTGACGGGACGCCGCGTGCCGCGGCGTGATCGCCGGCATGAGCGAGCCCCGCACCTCCGAGAGCTCCGCGCGCTCGCTTGCGCGAACCGCAGGACGGACGCCGAAGGTCGGCGCCGTCGCCTCGCGGGCGGGCGTCGTCGCCTCAGCGGACTGAGGCATCGGCAGAACGATCTCGCCCGACAGGCTGAGCGTCCGCCGACCGCTGCGCGCGGGGGCGAGGGCGCGGTCGAGCCGCGGCGTCACGTTCGGGAGCAGAGAGCTGGCGGCCTCGAAGCTGGCCTCTCCGCGGGTCGAGGCGCGGAGCACGGCGCCAGGGCGCTGCTCGTCGCGCGACGCCGCGGGCTCGCGATCGGGCGCGCCGTAGAGCGCGTCCAGCACACGAACCGGGACGAAGGCGCCGGCGCGCGGAGACGCCGCAGAGAAGGAGCGCTCCGAGGCCTCCCGGCGCGACGCCTCGGGTCGGGTCGAGGTCTCCAGGGAGCGCGCGGCGCGCTCACGCTCGGCGAGCGGCCGGCGCGTCGGGGTGCGCGTGACCACGCCCTCGGCGCTCCCAGCGTCCGGAGCCGCGGCTCCAGGGATCGTGGGCCGAACGAGGCTCTGCTCGGGCGCAAAACCGCCCAGGGCGCGCGAGAGGGTACGTCGAAGCGCCGCATCCGCCGAGGGCGTGACGCGCGGCAGCACCGAGCGCCCGGAGGGCTCGACCTCGAGACGGGCCAGCGCATGAGAGGCAGAGCCGAGCTCGGAGGCCGGAGACGCCGCGGCGCTCAGCTCGACGCCCGCGACGCCCTTCGCCTGGAAGCGGCCGCCACGAAGCACGGGCGCGGTGGATCGACCGCCGAGCTTCGCCTCCGCCCGGGCCGTAGCGCTCGGGGCCGAGCGCCCGGTCTCCGACGCCGCGTCGGGCGTCTGGACAGCGCGCGCCATGGCGAGCGCAGACGGCCGCGCCGAGCGCGCGATCTCGGGCGCCGCGGCAAAGGAGCGATCAACCTCGCTCATGGCCTCCATCGAGGACGACGCGCGAGGCGAGCGCTCGGTGACCAGGCCGCCGCGCGATGAAGAGGCCACGGGCGCCGATGCTCCGGCAGACCGCGCCGCGGCGCTCTGGCTCTTGGAGCGGTTGACCGGCGAGGCGCTGAGCGTGCGCGCGAGCGCGGCCGGCGCGCGGGCGACCGGCGAGGCGCTGAGCCGCGCCGAGCGGGGAGCGACCGCGCGAGCAGAGGCGCTGCGCGCCGCGGGAGCACGCGAAGCCGCCTTCGTCGCCGTCTCTGCGGGCGCCGCTGCAGGGACCGGAGCCTGGGGGATCAGCTCGACGAGCGAGGGCGAGCGCTGGAGGATGGGCCGCAGCCCGAGGCCGTTACGGCCCTCCGCCGCGCCGATGCGCGCCCGCGCGACGGTCTCAGGCCGCGCCTGGTCGGCCGGAAGGGCCGCTTCTACCTCAGCCGCGATGATTCGTCCGACGGGGCCGAGCTCGCGCAGCGCCTGGCGGACCACCGCCGAGCGCAGCTTGGAGTCGTGCGGCTCAGAGGAGATCGCCTCGATCGCCTGCACCACACGCGCCACGGCGCGCGCAGAGGGCGCGCTGAGCGCCGCGTCCTGGAGGGCGCGAGCGGCCGGCTGCTCTGCAGACTGCGCGACGAGACGCTCCCCGGCGCGCTGCATGGCGCGCGTGGGGCGCGGCGGCGCGAGGCGGACGTCCTCCTCCCCGAGCTCAGGACCGAGGTCAGGAGCGAACGCAGACGCCGACACCGGGTAAAGCGGTGCGCGCGAGAGCTCAGCTGCGAGCGCCTGAATCGGACGACTCAGGCTCTGGACCGACTCCACCTCGTCGCGCTCGACGGCGCCGACGCGCTGCCGCGTCGGGGAGGCGGGGCGACGCGCGGAGACCGCAGGCCGATCCTCGCGTCTCGCGCGAGGCGGCTGCGAGCGCGCGCTCTGGACCGGCGCGACCCCCGGCCTCGCCGGACGACCGCGTCCGAGGACCGAAGCGAGCGCGCGAGACCGCGACACCGCGCGCGTCGGCTGGACCTCCTGCTCGGCGGTCGTGGTCGCGGCGTCCTGCGGCCGCGGAAGCAGCAGATCCGAGGGCGCGAGCGTGGGCATGCTCGCCGCGCGCTGGGCGCGCTCTCCCGGCCAGAGGCGCTTGACGGCCTCCGCGCGCGGGCCGGCGTGGGCGGCGTCGAACGCCTGCTCTCGGGCGTCGCGACGGGCGCGCGAGGCGGCGAGACGCTCCAGCCGCGGGACCTCGGCCCCCTCGACCGTCGGCGCGAGGGCCTCGGCGCCCGCGACCCCGACCGCCGCGGGAAGGCCAAGGCGGGCGTAGAAGGCCGAGCGTAGCCCGACGGCACCCGAGCGCTCGTCACGCCCCCCGACCCGCTGGATCAGGGGCGCGCGAGAGAGGCGCGCCGAAGGGGCGACCGACGAGGTCGTCGAGGCCAAAGCCGCCGAGGAGCCGATCCTCGCGGCGGAGATCACACGGCGCTGGCTGCGGGCGCGACGCTGAGCGGCTGGGCTCGCGTCATCGGCCCAGCGCTGTCCGCTGAAGCTGCCGGCCTCGGCCCGCGCCACGGCCCGCGCCGAGGCGGGCTCACGCGAAGCCGCGGCGCGCTCACGCCGCTCCGAGATCTTCGCGATCGAGCGGACGTCCTCGAGGCCGAGCTCCTGCTCGACGCCCTGGTCCAGGATCAGCGCGTCGGCCGCATCGGCCAGGATCTGCCGGATGCTCCGTCGCGCTGGACCTTCTAAGCCGTCGCTCGCGCCTTTGGAGGCGCCAGCCGAAGCGGCCGCGCGAGACGCGGTGGCGCGACGGGCGACGCCGACCACGCGCTGCGGCTGCATGCGGGCGCGGATCGTCCGCTTTGGCGCCCCGGCGCGCACCTTGCGAACATGGCGCGCCGCGGGCCGACGCTCCGTCGCGCTGGCCGCGCTGACCAGCGGCGAGCGCCGCGTGACCGGCTTCAGGCCGCGCTCCGGCCGATCACCGAGGCGCGACATCGCCATGGTCACCGGGCTGACGTAGGTGTCGGGAAGACTGGCCTCGACCTCGGCCACCAGGACATCGTCCTTCGCGCCGATCTGCCGCAGCGTCGCGCGGATCTGAGCGGTCCAGGTCTTGGGCGAGGTCTGCCGCAGCTCACCCGCGAGGCGGCGAACGATGGCCGCCTTCTCCGGCTCGGCCACGGACGAGGCCACGCGCTCCAGCGAGCGCAGCACTGGGAGAACGGAGACGGTCTCGACGTCCCGCGCGCGCTGGCGGCGCTCAGGGCGAGGCGCGGTAGGCGCGGCGGTCTCGCGCACGCGACCAGCCACCGGCGGACGGATCTCCATCACCGGCAGGCGCGCACCCTTTTTTGCAGGGGGCGGCGT
>CAZKWG010000054.1:0-18185 GCA_964556105.1 uncultured Enterobacterales bacterium
ACGGCTTGACGAGGTAGTCGGCGGCGCCTCCCTTGAAGGCCGCCACGCAGCTCTCCACCTGCGGGATGCGCGTCATGAAGAGCACCGAGATGGGCCGCTCCAGCATCCGCGACTCGCCCAGGAGCGAGAAGCCGTCCACCCGCGGAGGGCGGTGGTCGGTGAGCACGAGGTCCAGGCGCCCCCCGCGCACGATCTGCGCCGCGATCTCGCCGTCGGTCGAGGTCTGGACCTGCAGGCCGCGCACACGAAGATACTCCCCGATCAGCTCGAGGAGCTCTTCGTCGTCGTCCACCACAAGGACTCGGAGCTGGGAGGGGTCCACCGCCATGCGGGGCAATCATACCTCTAACGAGCGCCAACGGGAGTGTTCAACACGCCGACTCCCGCATGATGTACACTGAACGGACGTGAGGACTCTGTGGCGCGGCTTCAAAAAGCTGATCTGGGACTCGGCGCTCGAATGGACGAATTCGAGAATCGTGTCTTTCTGCTCAAGATCGCCTACGAGAAACACTTCTCGGGCATCGAGCCCGTGGAGCCCGCGCGCGATCGCGACGAGCTGCGGCGCTACCTGCGCGACCTCCTGGCGGCGCCGGTCACGAACAGCCGCCAGCGCTTTCGGCTGCAGCAGCTCCGCGCCCGCTGGAGCACGCTCGAGCTGTACTGGACGCGGAACCTCTACCAGATCGAGCGCGGCCAGCACCCGAAGCAGAAATACAGGGCCGACGCCCGCGAGCGCCAGCGCGCCGAGGCCGAGCTCTCGCGCGCGGGCCCCGGTCAGACCCTGCTGCCCGAGCGCCCGGGCTCCGGCCAGTCGCTCATCCCCGAGACCTCCGGGCGCACTGGCGGAGACGCGGGCTACAAGGCGGTCTACGACGCCTACGTCCAGGCGCGAGGGCAGTGTGGCCAGAACACGGACATCGACTACAACGTCGTGCGCCAGACGCTGGAGAAACAGGTCGACGCGCTCAGGGCCCGCACGCAATGCTCCACGGTGAAGTTCAAGGTCGTGGTCGAGGACGGAAAGGCCAAGGTCAAGGCTGTGCCGGTGCGCTGACGCTGGCCCTCGCCGCCTGCGCGCCGGCACACCCCACCCTGGACTGCTCGGCCTGGCCGGGCACCGTCGCCGTCCCCGCGGGGAGCGTCCTCGTGGGCGACCCTCAGGGCGACGCCGACGAGCGGCCCCAGCACGAGGTCTTCGTCAGCGACCTCTGCATCGACCGGCTGGAGCGGACGGCCGGCGAGCTGGACCGCTGGATGGAGAGCGCCGGGCGCACCCCGGCGCGGGACGACAGCCGCACCCTGCGCCACCCTGGGCGGGAGGGGCTGGCGGCGACCGAGCTGGACTGGCAGGAGGCGGCGGACTTCTGCGCCGCGCGAGGCGGGCGCCTCCCCACCGAGGCGGAGTGGGAGAAGGCCGCGCGCGGAGGCTGTGAATTCGGAGAGGACCCTGAGCGCTGCGACGCCGGAGACGCGCGACGCTACCCCTGGGGGGACGAGGCGCCGGACTGCCAGCGCGCGCCCCACCTCGCCCAGGGCGCCTCGCTCGCGACCTGCTCGGAGGCGCCCGAGGCCCCCGGCGCGCACCCCACGGGCGCGTCTCCCTACGGCGCGCTGGACATGGCGGGCAACGCCTGGGAGTGGACCTCGGACTGGTATCACCCCACGATTTACGCCCAGGGACGCCGCGATCCGGGTGGACCCGCCGAAGGGCGCGCGCGCGTCCTCCGCGGCGGTGGGTGGAACACCCTGGCCACCAACCTGCGCGTGAGCAACCGCATGAGCGGCCTGGTCGAGGGCAGCGCGAGCGGCGTGCGCTGCGTCTTCGGGGGGGCCACGCCCTCGATCGAGTCCCCTCCCCCGCCCGGCTGGTCGAAGATCTCGGGCGTGGTGACCCGCGCGGACGGCCAGCCGCTCCAGGGGCGCGCGCTCTACGTCACGGCCTTCTCCGACCAGGACGCCGGCCCAGGCGGCGCGCCGCGACCGGGCGCCAGCCCGATCTCCGAGCTGAAGCTGAGCCCCACGGGGACCTCGCTGCCGTTCTCGTTGTCCGTGCCCGCCGGCCAGTACCGCCTGATGGTCGCGCTGGACGACCGGCCGCCCGAGCCCGCGCTCGCGCCCTGGTCTCCGCCCGCGGCGAGCGGCGGGCTGGGGCAGGCGGGGCCTGTGCCGAGCGGGGCGCAGGGGCTGACGCTGGTGCTGGGCCCGCCGCCCCCCGGTGCGCCATGAGCCGCCGACGCGTCGCGCTGCTGATCGGCGTCCTCGGCGGGGCCGCCACCGGCGACGCCCTGTGGAACGGCGCGATGCAGGAGCGCTCCTCAGGCCCGCCCTCCGGCTGGCGGATGGAGGAGAGCCGCGTCCCCTACCGCCTCACCGAGCTCTCCGGCCCCCTCCCGCTGGTGGCGGACGCCTGGAGCCTGGACTTCTGGCGCGCGATCCGCCCGCCCGGGCACGGCGCGGCCTCGATCTCGGCGCTGGTGAGCATCCCGGACGGCGGACAGCTCGAGCTGTGGCCCGCCGCCGATCCCGGCCACCAGGGAGAGGCCGGCGTCGGCCTGGTGCTGGAGCGCATCGGGGCGGCCTCGTCCACGGTGGTCCAGGCGACCGAGACCGGGCGCCGCGCGCTGAAATGTTCGACCCCCCTGCCCCCGCCGGGCGCGACGACCCGGGTCTCGGTGGCGCCCACCGAGGAGGGGATCGTGGCGACCGTGGGCGGGACGGCGGCGCGCTGCCAGGCCCAGGCGCGGGGTTCGGGGCCGGTGATCCGGCCGGGGCTGCGCCGCGTGCAGATCCGAGAGCTGATGATCGGCGAGGAGGCCATCGCGGCGCCCGGCCCGGAGCACCGGGCGCTCTGGGCGCTCGGCGGCGCCACCCTGGGTCTGGCGCTCACGGCCCTCGAGCTGAGCCGCCTGCCCTCGCTGGCCGTGATCTGGAGCACCGCGCCGCTGCTGCTGGCCCTGCTCCTCGGGCAGCGCGACCTGCGCCTCTGGGCAGAGACCGCGCGCCTCTCCTTCGTCCCCGCCCCCTGGCTGGGCGCCGGCCTGCCGCTGCTGGGCGCCCTGCTGGCGCGGATCGGGCTGCATCTGGCCCGCGCCCTGCATGAGACGCGGCGCGGCGGACCGACGCGCGACTGGCCGCTGAGCGCGGTCGTCGCGGCCAGCCTGCCAGCGGTGGTGGGCTCGCTCGGGCTGCCAGGCTCGGCGCCGCATGGGCTCCTGGCGCTGGCGACGGTCGGCGGGATGGGCGGCCTTGGCGTCGGGATGGTGCTCCTCCTCCGCAGGCTGGGCAGCCTGCGCCCGCGGCGCGCGGCGGCCTGGTGCGTGGGGGTCGGCAGCATGCTGGGCTTCGCCATCGCGCTCACCCGCCCCCTCGGGCGCGAGGCGGTGACCGGCGCGGTGCTCGTGGGATCGGCGCTCGCCGTCCTCATCTGGGCGAACTCGAACGCCGGCCGCGCCCGCTGGCTGAACCTGAGCAGCCTGCTCGCGGTCGCCGCGCTCCTCTTCGGGACAGAGCTGACCCTGCGCCACACGATGGCCGGGCGCGGGTGGAGCGGCGGCGGCGGGCGCCTCCAGCCCGACGACATCTACGGCTGGGTGCCCACGGCGGAGGCGGAGTTTCACGCCCTGGAGCGCGGAGGCGCCAGCGACTACCCCAGCTCGGGAAACCCGGTCGCCCTGCCGCCCCCCGACGCGCGCCCCCGCCTGGTGGCGATGGGCGGCAGCACGACGGGCGGCGCGTTCCAGAACGACGATCTCGGCGACTTTTATCCGGCGAAGCTGGACGCGCTCCTCGAGGGTCGCGTGCAGGTGGTCAATCAGGGCGTCGGCGGCTGGACCACCTGGCACGTGCGCCGCTTCCTGGAGCGCAACCTGGAGGCGCTGGCGCCCGACATTCTGACCCTCTACGTCGGACACAACGACCTGCTCACCCCGGTCCCGGCGCCCTATGCCGAGCTCTTCCGCGCCTGGGAGGACCCCGGGCTCGCCGGTCGCGCGGTCTCCGCGCTGAGCGGGATGCGCCTCTTCCAGGCCTTCCGCTACCTGGTCGTCTCGCTGCGCCCTCCCGGCCAGCGCGTGGCGGTGCCGCTGGAGGACGCGCGCGAGAACCTGGACGCCATCCTCACCCTGGTCGGCGCCCGCGGGGGGCGGGTGCTGCTGGCGAGCGAGGGCCTGGCGCCGGATCCCGGGCCGCTCCTGGCCTACAACGCCATGATGAGCGAGCTGGCCGAGCGTCATCCCGGCGCCGCCTTCCTGGACACCGCCAGCCTGCTGCACGAGCAGGACAGCGCCGCGGTCTTCCTGGACGACTGCCACCTGAGCGGGCGCGGCCACCAGCTCGTGGCCGAGGCCATGCGCGACGCGCTCACGCGGGCGGGTATGATTCAGGCCGATGCTGGACCGTGAGACGACCCGCTGGATCCTGGGCGCGCTGCTCGTCGTGGCGCTGGTCGCGGCGTGGGTGTGGCTCACGGCCCCGCCGGAGAACCCGCTGAAGTCCGTCTACGGCGTGATGTGAGATGCGACCGCGCGCCCGTCGCCGGCTCCGCCAGATCGCTCGCGCGCTCAGCCTGCTCACCATCGTGGCGGCGCTGGGCCTGGGCCTGTGGGTCACGCGCGAGCGCTCCACGGCCGCGACGCTCTCCGACGTCATCACGCGGCCCGCGCCCGAGATCGACCCGACCGCGCAGGTGCTGCTGCCGAACCTGCGCGGAGCGGTCGTGGTGGTGCCGGATCGGCCGCACACCCCCGAGGAACTGACCGCCGGTCAGATAACGCGCACCCGGCGCTTCCTGGTCAACACCAACGCGCTCGGCCTGCGCGGCGCCGAGGTGAAGGTGCCGGCGCCGGGGCCGCGCGTGCTGGCGGTGGGCGACTCGGTGACCTTCGGCTGGGGCGTGGAGGACGGGGAGAGCTGGCCGGCGCGGCTGGCCGAGGCGCTCGGCGCGCAGGTGCCCGGCCTCGAGGTGCTCAACGCCGGCGTGCCAGCGCAGCGCCCGGCGGCGATCGCGGCCTGGACCGCGGCGAACGCGCGTGGGCTGGACGTGGACCTGGTCCTCCTGGCGAGGCGCCCCGACCCGCGCGAGGCAGACCCGATCGCGGCCTACGCGGCCGCCGTGAGCCGCGTCCGGGCGGCCCTGGGCGACGTGCCGCTGGGCGTGATCCTGCCGCCGCTGAGCACCTTCGACCCGGACGGCCTCGCGCGGATGGAGGAGGAGCGCGCGCGGCTGACCGAGGCCCTGGCTCCGGTGCCGGTGCTCGATCTCACGCCGGCCTTTCGCGCCGCGACCCCCGACCGCGGCGTGATCCTCGAGGTCCGCGGCGAAGAGCAGGTCGTGCTGCGCCTGCCCGAGCGCGCGGAGCTGCTGCGGGCGAGGCGTCCGGCGCGCGGCCTGGCGCCAGACGTGCTCGCGCGCCTCGAGGAGGATTCGACGATGGTCGAGCCTCTCTTCTTCGATGGCGGGCACCCGGACGCGGAGGGTTTCCGTGTCTTCGCCGAGGCGGTCGCCCGCTGGGTCAGCACGACCGGCCTGCTGAGGGTCGCGCCGTCGGCGCCCTCGACCGTGGGCGCGGCGCCGCTCATCCCGGCCAACGCCCCCGAGTGGCAGGAGGACCCGCCGCCCTTCGTGAACAGCCCCGCCTTCTATGGAGAGGCGAGCTGGGATGATGTGCGAGGGCGCGTCCTGCAGCACCAGGCCACGGTCTGGCGGGACCTCGCGCGCCTGCGGGCGGAGGCGCAGGATCTCGACGGCGCGGCGGCGATCTACGCCGAGGCGACAGGCTGGTTGGAGGCGCACCCGGTCCGCTCCGGCGTCGGGCAGGCGCTGCATGCGCTCCTGCTGGCGGCCATGCGACGCGACGCCGCGCTGGTCTCGGCGCTGGCGACCGGCGCCCCGCTCCCGCTCCCCGAGGGCGGGCTGGCGCGGCTGCGGGCCTTGAAGCTGCGCGGCGAGCCAGCCCAGAACCTGAGTGTGGAGGCCGAGAAGCTCCGGTTCAGCCCGCTCGACCCGGCGGCCTTTCAGGACTTCGCCGATCGCCACGCGCTGCGGCTCGCGCTGGTGGAGGCGGCCCTGGACGCGCTCGACCCGCTCGCGCTGCCCGACGTCTGGGGCCCCTGGGATCCGGGCTCCCGCGCGACGACGCTGGCCGGGCTGCTCGGCGAGGACACCTCGGGAGAGCCGGCGCCCAAGGCTCGCTTCACGGCGAAGGGCCTGGGCGCCCTCCCCACGGGGGACAGCTGGGTGGACGTCGCGGGCGAGCCTGGGCCGGCCGCCATCGGTCGGCTGGAGGTGCTCTCCTTGGAGGACCCGGCGCACCACGCCTGGCTGTCCGGCGAGGCGAAGCGTCTTCAGCTGGCGCTGGACCAGGATCCTGGCCGGGTCCGGGCCGCGCTCCAGCCCACGCTGCTCCACCTCCAGGCCCAGCCCTACACCAGCCGCTACTACAACATCAAGCAGGCGCGCAACGAGGCCGCCCGCCAGCTCGCCCGCGCCGGCGCCTACGCGCAGGCCGCCGCGCTCCTCGACGACGCCTTCCCGCTCCATCGCCAGGACTTCGCAGCCCCGAACCGGGCGGGGATCCTGCGCGGGATCCAGGGGCGCCTGCTCGGGCACGCCCAGGACCCGAGCGCCGAGGCGGTGATGCGGGAGGCGCTGGCCCATGGCGACCGCTTCCTGGCCAGCATAGACCGGGCGGAGGGGAACTAGCTCCTGCGCCATCGCACGCTCGCCACGCTGGATGGACGCTGCCCGCGCTGCTGGGTGGTGCAGCCTCACTGCGTGTGCGCGATCGTGCCGCGCATCGACAACCGCACGAAGATCCTCGTCGTCCGCCACACGAAGGAGGCGCAGAAGTCCACGAACACCGTGCGCCTCGCCCGCCTCGCCCTGACCCGGATGGAGGTCCATGACTACGGCGTGTGGGGCAACCCCTTCGACCCGAGCGTGCTGGACGAGGAGGAGATGTGGGCGCTCTTCCCGGACAGCGGGCGCACGCTGCCCGCCGGGAGGCCGAAGACGCTGGTGGTGATGGACGGGACCTGGTCACAGGTGCGCCAGATGAGCCACCGGGTGCAGCGCTTCTCCACCTTGCCGCGGGTGACCCTGCGTCCCCCCGAGACCTCGGTCATCCGCCTTCGGCAGCCCTCTCACCCCGAGGGGATGTCCACCATCGAGGCCATCGGTCACGCCCTGAACCTCCTGGAGGGGCCGGAGGTGGGTGAGCCCCTGCTGACCTTGCACGACCGCTACGTGGAGGCCGTGCTGCGCGCGCGGGGCGCCTGGAGCGACCCGACGCGCGACCCGGGCCAGCCCACCTGATCGCGGTTACGCCTGATCCCGGCTATAGTAAGGACTGCCCCTCCTCTCCCCCCCCCTCCCTCCGCTCCTCCAACCCGGGTCAACCGTCGCACCATGCGCCGCATCCTCCCCTCCCTCGCACTCCTGTCCCTGCTCGCCCCGAGCACGGCGGCCGCCAAGGATCTGAGCGGCCGCGTCGGCGTGGGCTTCAACCACACCTTCGGAGACCAGTCCGCGCTCTCCGTGCGCTACACGCTGCCGCTGGAAGATCCGGCCGTCATCGTGCAGCTCGAGGCCTTTGGCGGCTTCGCGGCGAACACCGACTCCTCGGGCTGGCTGATCGCCGGCGGGCGCGGTCTGTACGCCTTCGTGGTGGAGGACAACATGAACCTCTACGCGGCGGCGGGCGGCGGCGTCCTGACCAACCAGGCCGAGCGGCAGCGGGCCCTGCGCCTCCAGCCGGCCATGGGCGCGGAATTCTTCCTGTTCGGTCTGGAGAACCTGGGCTTCTCGACCGAGTGGGGCTTGAACGTCGATCTGGGGGACACCACCGGCATCTCGACGGCGGCCAGCGCGGGCGTCGGCGTACACTACTGGTTCTGATGCGAAACACGCTGGCCCTGTTCGTCGCCCTCGCCTGGCTCGCCCTGGCCGGCCCCGCGCGCGCGGCCTCCTTCGATCCCAGCCTGACCTGGCGCACGCTCGAGACGCCCCACTTCCGGGTGACCTTCCATGGCGGCGAAGAGGCGCTGGCCGAGGAGTTCGCCCGCGCGGCCGAGCTGGCCTGGGAGGAGATGAGCGCGGAGATTCAGTGGGAGCCGCGGCGAAAGACCGAGCTGCTCGTCATCGATCCCACGGACAGCGCCAACGGCTACGCCTACTCCCTGCCGGTGAACACCATCGTCGTCTACGTGACGACGCCCGGAGAGGACTCGACGCTCTCCGGCTACGACGAGTGGAGCTCGTCGCTGGTGATTCACGAGTACACCCACATCCTCCACCTGGACACGGCGGAGGGCGTCCCGGCGGTGGTGCGCTCGCTGCTCGGGCGGATCATCGCGGTCAACCAGGTCTCTCCGCGCTGGGTGGTCGAGGGCTTCGCCACCTTCCAGGAGACCCGTCACACCACGGGGGGGCGGGGACGCTCGACCATCGCCGACATGATCAAGCGCGGCACGGCGCTCGAGGATCGGTTCCCGCCGCTGGGCAACCTGGACGGCTGGCAGACCACGCCGCCGGGCGGCAACCTTCGCTACCTCTTCGGCCAGGACTTCATCCAGTACGTCTCGGATCGCTACGGCGAGAATGTCTGGACGGACTGGACCCACATGTACGGGGAGAGCCTCCCCTTCTTCCTGCCGAGCCGGCGCGCCCTGGGTGGGCGGCTGACGAAGCTGTACAAGGAGTGGAGGGCCGACTTCATCGCGCGCTACGAGCGGCAGCGCGAGCGGGTGGAGGCGCGGGGGCTGACCGAGGTTCGGCTGCTGAACAAGCGCGACCAGAGCTGCGCCGGCCCCACCTACAGCCCGGACGGCCAGAAGCTGGCCTGGTCCTGCACGACGGCCTCGGCCGGCTCGGGCATCTACATCGCGGGCCCCGAGGGCGAAAACCCCAAGGTCGAGCTGGAGAACTACTTCGCGTCCTCCTTCGCCTGGCGCCCGGACGGACAGGCCTTCGCCTTCTCGGCGCTGCACACCGTGGCGCGCTTCAACACCTTCGAGGACATCTACTTCTACAAGCTGGGCGGCGGCGTGGACTCGCTCACGCAGGCGGCGCGCGCGCGCGACCCGGCCTTCTCCGCCGACGGGCGCGACCTCTGGGTGGTGACCAACAAGCTGCAGCAGACGCAGCTCGCCCGGCTCGCCATCGACCAGAAGCTGCGCACGCTGACCAGCTACAAGGACGACACGCAGCTCTCGACGCCGCGCCCCTCCCCGGACGGGCGCTATCTGGCGCTCTCGGTGTTCAAGGACGGCTACCGCGATCTCTGGCTGTTTACCCCGGACGGCCTGCCTTATCGGCGGATCACGGCCGACGCCGCGGCGGACATCCACCCCGCCTGGTCCGCCGACGGGCGCACCCTGTACTTCGCCTCGGACCGCACCGGGATCTACAACCTGTACGCGATAGACCTGGAGACCGAGCGCGTCTGGCAGGTGACGAACGTGCTCGGCGGAGCCTTCGCGCCCAGCCCGAGCCCGGACGGCCGATACATCGCCTTCGAGTCCTACAGCGCCGACGGCACGGACATCGGCCTGCTCGAGGTCGATCGCGCGCGGTGGATGGACGACGGGGTGCTCCCCCTCCCCCTCCTGGATCGGCCCGCGCTGAGCACCGCCCTGCCGCTGGAGCCCATCGCGCCGCCCACCCCCTCCGCCGAGAAAGCGAAGCTCAGCGACAAGGAGAAGCGCAAGGCGAAGCGGGAGGATCGGCGGAAGGAGCGCAAGGAGAAGGCCCCGAAGTCGCGGACGCCCAAGCCGAAGAAGCTGCAAGAGGACGCCCCGCTCATCGAGGAGACCGGCTGGCAGAGCCCGCTCACGATGGACGGCATGGACCGGCTGGGTGGGCCCTACCACACGCTCTCCAAGCTCCCCGGCCCCTGGGGGCGCCCCGCCGAGTCGATGATGTCCCGCGTCGAGACCGACAGCGAGGCGGACGACCAGGGCGACGACATCGAGCTGGATGAGGCGAAAGAGGAGGAATATCCTTTCTCCTATCCCGTCCACCGCTACCGGCCCACCAGCCTCTTCCCGCCCCGCTTCGTCGTGCCCTCGCTGTACAAGACGGCGTTCGGCTACATGGGCGTGCTCTCGACCTCCAGCGCCGACGTGCTGCGGCGCTGGCTCTACTCGGGCTACGTCGCCTACCGCACCGACAGCCGCTACCTGGGCTGGGGCGGCTCCTTCGCGATCAACCGGTACATCCCTGTCTATACGGCGGGCGTGTACTCGGACACGACGCCCTACGGCGACATCTACACCGCCAACCAGCCCCCGGACGAGGGCGGGACCTGGATCCCCAGCATCCAGAGCACGAACACACGCTACTGGGACCGGCGGATCCGCGCCTATGCGCAGGGGACCTACCAGATCGACTCGCGGCGGGTGGTGTTTGGTCGCTGGAGCGGCACGCTCCGCCAGCCCCTGGACGTCCTGCCAGAGGACGTCTACACCCCGCTGCTGCCGACCCGCGGCTTTCAGTCGAGCATCGGCGGCGGCTGGCGTTACGCCTGGGGTCGCACCTACGGGCAGAGCATCTCGCTGGAGGAGGCGCGCATCGTCTCGGTGGTCGGCGAGCTGACCAGCTCCTACCTGGGCAGCTACCAGCTCAACGACCAGAACGAGGCCGTGGGCTTCGATCAGCTTCAGCTCACGGCGGAGTGGAGCGAGTTCCAGTCGCTGCCCTGGTCCAACAACCACGTCCTCGCGGCGCGGCTGGCGCTGGGCTCCACCTTCGGGGACAGCGAGCGGTACGGCTCCTTCCGGCTGGGCGGCGACTTCGGCGAGAGCGCCTACTACACGCTCCCCGACGAGTGGAAGCCCTTGCGCGGGTTCCCTACCGCGACGGTCTACGGGAACTGGTACTACCTGGGGACGATGGAGTACCGGATGCCGCTGTGGTGGATCGACCGCGGCATCGGGATGATCCCTTTCTATGCACGCTATGTCTCGGCGGCGGCCTTCGTGGACGCGGGGAACGCCGTCGAAGACCTCTCGGCGCTGGAGAGCCAGGACGTTCTGGGGACGAGCCGGGTGGGCGCAGGTGTCGAGATCCGCGCCCAGGCCATCCTCGGCTGGGGCTGGGGCGCCTCGGCGCGCGTCGGTTATGCCTTCGCGGCGTATGGCGAGGGTGGCTATCCTCTCGGCAGCCTGGAGGGTCTCTATGCGTGGCTGGGCACGACCTTCTGAGCGGGTGTTGCTGCTGGTCGGGGCGCTCCTCGCGCCGCCGGCCCTCGCCTCCCCCCTCTCGGATGCCCTCTCCGTCAGCGCCTGCGACACGGCGACCCTGCTCGCTCAGGCGCCGGCCACCGATGGGGAGCGCCTCGGGCTGGCGCGCTGCCACGCGACCCTGGGGCAGGTGCAGCCGGCGCTGACCTTGCTCGGGCCGCTGCGCGCGGGCCCGCTCTCCGAGTACGCGCGCCTCGTGGAGGCAGAGGCCTGGCTCATCAGCGGGGACGCCGCGGGCGCGGCAGAGGCGCTCCAGACGTCGAGCCTCAGCGGGCTCGCCGCGCAGCGCGCTGGAGCCATACGCGGGCGCGCGCTGGTCGAGGCTGGGCGCTACGACGAGGCGCGCGAGGTGCTCCGGCCCTTGCTGGAGGGCGATCTGGGCGGCGCGGGGCGCCTGCCCGACCCCTGGGGCGCCGATCCCGCCGAGGTGCGCTGGTGGCTGGCCGAGGGCGCCGTCCGACGGGGAGAGCCCGACCGCGCGATCCCCGTCTGGCAGGCGCTCTGGGCGCGCAACCCGACCAGCCCCTACGCCGATCAGGCGGCGAAACGCCTGGAGAAGGCGGGGCAGGCGGTGCCCGAGCTCGGGACCGAGGCGGGTCGAGCGCTCGTGCAGGAGCGCATCCGCACCCTGGAGAAGCTGCACCGCTTCGAGGACGCCCTCGCCCTGCGCGATCAGCTCCCGGCGCAGACGCCGCGTCAGGAGGCCCGCGCCTCCTTCCAGGCCCGCGACTACGCGCGGGCCGCATCCGCCTTCGAGAAGATCCCGAGCCGTGGCCCGGAGGAGCAGTTCGACTACGCGCTCGCCACCTCCCGCGCCGGGAACTACGCGCGCGCAGCCACGCTCTACCAGGAGCTGTACACGCAGAACCCGAGCCACGCCAAGGCGGACTTCGCCAGCTTCAAGGTAGGCTACCTCGCATACGACGCGGGCGACCTGGACGAGGCCATCGGTCTGTTTCGGGATCACCTCGCGCGCTACCCCAGCTCCGCCCATGGGAGCGAGGCGCGCTGGTTCATCGGCTGGTCGCTGATCCGCCTCGGGCGCACCGACGACGCCGCGCGCGCGCTCGACGAGCTGGTCCAGCGCGACGGATCGTCCACGCTGGCGGGCGGAGCGCGCTACTGGCGCGCGCGGCTCACCGGCATGGCCGGCGACCCCGCGGGAGAGAAGATCGCGTTAGAAGCCATCCTTCGCAGTGACCCTGCGAGCGGCTACGCCTGGTTCGCGTCCTGGCGCCTCGGTCGCACGTGGCCCAGCCGACCGGCCGCCGAGCCGCCCGCCCTGCCCGCGAGCCTCCTGGGGGTCGCCGGGCAGCGCGGCGTCGCCCTGTCCGAGGCGGGCATGGACGGCTGGGCGCGGGAGACGCTGACGCCGCTGATCCCGCAGGCGCGCGCCGCTGGTAAGGAGGCCGCGCTCGCCCTGGCCCACGCCCTCATCGCCGCGGGCGCGTACACGGAGGCGCAGGAGCTGGCGCGCCCCTACTGCTCGTCACCCTGGCGAGCGGGAGGGGACGCCGTGGCGCTTCAGGCCTGCTGGCCTCGCCCTGCGGGTCGCATGGTGTCGCGGCTCGCGCGCGAGCAAGGCCTGGACCCGAACCTCCCCTACGCGATCATGACGGCGGAGAGCGCGCTGAAGCCCTGGGTCACCTCGCCTGTGGGGGCGCGCGGCCTGATGCAGCTCATGCCCGCGGTCGCCGCGAAGGCGCACGAGCGACGCTACCCTGGCCGCGCCTTCGACGTGGACGCCCTCTATCGCCCCGCCTACAACGCCTCCCTGGGCGTGACCGAGCTCGGCTCGCTGCTGGGCGGCTTCGCCGAGCGCGGCACGGAACCCAGGCTCCCGCTGGTCATCGCCGGCTACAACGGCGGGGCGGAGGCCGTCAACCGCTGGCTGGACGGCGACCCGCGCAGCGTGCAGGGCGACTGGTTCGCCGAGAACATCGGCTTCACCGAGACGCGCCAGTACGTGCGACGGGTGCTGGGCTATATCCAGGTTTATCGATACGTTTACGGCGAGACGCCGCCAGGCTGAGGCCCCGCGGGGCTCGCCTCGTCCACGCGCCAGGGCATCATCGCCAGCGCGCGCCCGGGCGCCTGGGCCAGCGCCCGCGGCAGGGCCAGGGACGGATCGGCGAGCAGGCTCAGCAGCGCGGACGCGCCTGCCGAGGACTCGCCTCTGCGCATCAGGCGCGACAGAAGCCCAAAACGCGACGGGGCGAAGGCGAGGTGGATGACCCGCATGCGCCGTCGCGGCAGGCTCGCGCGGGCCGCGGCCCGCTCCACGCCCAGCGAGAGGCCTCCCAGACGATCGACCAGCCCCAACGCCAGGGCCTGCTGGCCCGTCCACACGCGGCCCTGCGCGACCGGCTCGATCGCCCGCACCGGCCGCCGCCGCCCTCCGGCGACCACGGCGAGGAAGCGCGTGTAGAAGCGCGCCAGCGAGGCCTGGAAGCGGTCGCGCTGCTCCGGCGTGAACGGCTCCCAGGAGCTCAACAGCCCGCTGTCCGGCCCGGCGCTCACCCGCTCGGTGAAGATGCCGACGCGCGCCGCGGCCCCGCCCAGCACCAGCTTGCCGCCCACCACGCCGATGGAGCCGGTGATGCTGCCCGGCGAGGCGACGATCTCGGCGGCGGGGGCCGCGATGTAGTAGCCGCCGCTGGCCGCGACGTCGCCGAACACGGCCACGACGGGCTTCTGACGCGCCAGCAGCTCCACCGCGCGCGCGATGTCGTCGCTCGCCTGCGCGCTGCCGCCCGGGCTCTGGATGTGCAGCACGACCGCCACCACGGCGTCCGCCTCCATGAGATCCTTGAGCGTCGGCACCACCTGCTCGGCGTCGATCTGCTGGTTCGAACCGCCGGAGTCGTCCTTGCTGACCACCGGCCCCTCGAGGTGGACCACGGCGACCAGCGCCCGCCGCTGACCGAGGCGCTCCAGCCAGCCCTGCCAGCGCCGCCAGCGCGCGTAGCGCTCCAGCGGTGACCAGCGCGGCCTCGCCCCGATCAGGGCGGCGATCTCGTCGTCCACCTGATCCTCATAAGCCAGGCCATCCACCATCCGCTCGCGCGCGGCCTCGGCGCTGGAGAGGGGCGCGCGCGCCATCCAGTCCAGCACCCGCTCCGGCGAGACCCCTCTTCCCTCGGCGATCTTCTCGACGAGCTGCGCGTGGAGGTCGTGGACCAGCGCGCTCAGGGCGACGCGACTCTCCGCCGAGGGGAAGGCGCGGGTGAACGGCTCACCGGCGCTCTTGTAGGCCCCCGCGGAGACCACCTCGGCGCGCAGGCCGACCCGCTCCAGGGCCTCCCCATAAAAGGTCAGGTCCGCCCCCACCCCGCCCAGGAAGGCCTCCGCCGTGGGCGCGAGCAGCACACGATCCGCGGCGCTCGCGATGAGCAAGGTCCCGTTCGACAGCGCGTCGAGCTGGACGACCACCAGCCTCCCAGCCTCCCGCAGCCGGAGGAGCAGCGCCCGAATCGACTGGGCGGTGGCCCAGCCCAGCGCGGTCGGCCCGAGGCGCACGAGCACCGCGCGCGCTCCGCCCTCCTCCTCGGCCAGCGACTCCAGCGCGGCCTGAAGACCCGCCAGCGCGGGCCCCGAGAGCCTGGCGTCGATGTGCACGACCACCACGCCCCGCCGCCGGAAGAGGGCTCGCCGGAACGCACGAAGCAGCCGCGCCGGCGCCCAGGCCAGCAGGGAGAGGACGACGGAGACGAAGAACCCGATCACGCGGGACCCGGAGTCGAGGACATCCGGTTATGCGTATCCCATCCTGGGAGCGGTAGGGCTTGACAGCCGACGCACCACCTTCTAAAGACCGCGCTTCGAATGTCACGGAGGTAAGCTTGGCGTCCAAGACCTGTCCAAGCTGCGGCGCTGAGGTCCCGTCCGCGGCCGCACGCTGCAAGCACTGCTTCTTCGATTTCTCCGGAGAGGGCGCCGAGGCCAAGCGCGGCAACGCGATCGTCGGCCTGCTCGGCTTCATCTTCGTGCTGCTGCTCATCGGGCTCGGCACCTCGTATTACCTGCTCGGCTACCAGAAGGCCGAGAAGGTCATCGTGGACGAGGAGACGAAGAGCATCGTCTACACCCGCACCTCGGCGACGGGCACGGAGACGGAGCGCGTCCGCTTCGACCGCGTCGCCAAGGTCCAGCACGTCATCGGCGGCGACGACGCCATGTACACGGTGATCGCGCTGGCCTCGGACGGCAAGGAGTACCTGCTCAAGCTGTCCACCAGCAAGTCGCTCGCGGGCGACGCCGCCCACATGGCCGCGCTGATGGACAAGCCCTTCGAAGAGATCAACCACGTCCCCGGCTCGACCATCGAGCGGCCTTAGGGGGTCAGCGTGCTGGACCAGGCACTCGGGCTGCTCGCCCACGACCTGGCCATCGACCTCGGCACGTCGACGACCCGCGTCTACGTTCGTGGGCGGGGTATCGTGGTCGAAGAGCCCTCCGTCGTCGCTGTCGAGCGCACGCGCTCGGGCACGCGCGTCGTCGCCATCGGCGCCGAGGCGAAGCGGATGGTGGGCCGCACGCCCGAGCACATCACGGCGGCACGCCCCATCCGCGAAGGGGTGATCGCCGACTTCGAGCTCGCCGAGTCCCTGCTCCGCGCTTGCCTGGCCCTCGCCCTGGGCAACCGTCCGCTGGTCAAGCCGCGCCTGGTCATCTGCATCCCCTTCGGCATCACCGAGGTCGAGCGGCGGGCGGTGCAGGAGTCGGCGCGCGCGGCGGGCGCCCGTGAGGTCGCGCTGGTCGGCAAGCCCATCGCCGCCGCGGTCGGCGCCGGGCTGCCCATCAACGAGCCCGTCGGAAACATGGCCATCGACATCGGCGGCGGCACCACCGAGGTCGGCGTGATCAGCCTGGGCGGCGTGGTCGCCAGCAGCTCGATCCGCGTGGCCGGCGACGCGATGGACAAGGCCATCGCCGACTGGATCCGCCGACGCCACAACGTGCTGGTCGGCGAGCGGACCGCGGAGGAGGTCAAGCTGCGCGTGGGCTGCGTCCAGATTCCGGATGAGCCGCGCAAGGTGCAGGTTCGCGGACGGGATCTCAGCACGGGGATCCCCCGCGAGGTCTCCATGGAGAGCGCGGACGCCTGCGAGGCCCTGCTGGAGCCGGTCCTGCAGATCATCGAGGCCATCCGCGCGACGCTGGAGCGCACGCCGCCTGAGCTCGCCTCCGACATCGTCGATCAGGGGATGGTGCTCTGCGGCGGCGCCTCGATGTTGCCAGGGCTCGCGGCGATGATCCGCGACGCGACCGACCTCCCCGTCGTCCTCGCAGAGGATCCCAGACGGTGCGCGGTGCTCGGCGCCGGACACCTCCTGGAAGACCCGGAGACGCTCGCGCGGGTCGAGGCCTGATCAGCGGCTGAGGGGTGACTCGGACAGGAGCCGGGGGACGCCGTCCAGGACCTCCAGCCAGCGGGCTCCGTCGCGCCAGTCCCCGAGGTTGAAGAGGGCTCCTCCCTCGAGGGCGGTCTCGCCGAGCGCGTGAGAGTGACCGAGGACGACGACCTGGGCCCCCTCCCTCAGGCGAGCCTGCGCCCAGCGGCGCTGCGCCTCCACCAGCGGACCGCTCGGCGCCGGGTGCGCGCGGCTCGCTCCTGCCAGCCGGCGCAGCAGCCCAAGCCCCGCGGAGGGCCCAAGCAGCCTCATCAGGACGGCGAACGGCGCCCCCCGCAGCAGGCGCCGCGTCAACCCGTAGCCCGCCGACGTGTCCGCCTCGTCGCCGTGCGCGAGGTAGAAGGGCACGCCGTCCAGTGTGCGCAGGTGGGCTGGCCTCACCTCCACACCGAGGGTGTCGGTGAAGAAGGAGCCCAGGGCGAAGTCGTGGTTCCCCACGACATAGAGGATGGGCACCCCTCGGCGACGGAGGCGAAGCAGCGCGGCGCAGGTCGGGATGTAGCCCTCCGGCACCGCCCCGGTGAACCCCCACCAGTGGTGGAAGAGGTCTCCCAGAATGATGAGCTGGTCCATCTCCAGCCGATCGAGCAGGGCGACCAGGCGATCCTGGTTGGGATCGTCCAGCCCCGTCAGGTGCAGGTCGGAGAGCATCACGACCCGCACGTCAGCTTCCTCCACCAGCCATGGACCGATTATAGGCCAGAGATGAGCATCGACACCACGCCGCTCGCCGCGCGGATGCGCCCGCGCACCCTCGACGAGGTCCTGGGACAGCCGCAGCTCCTGGCTCCCGGGGCGCCCTTTCGCGTAGCGGTCGAGGGCGGGCGCCTGCCGAGCGTGCTGCTCTGGGGCCCCCCCGGCGCGGGGAAGACGACCCTCGCGCTGTTGTTGGCGGAGCGCGCGGGGCTGAGCTTCATGCGCCTCTCCGCGGTGACGGATGGACTCAAGGAGCTCCGCGAGGTGATCGCGCGGGCGCGAGACCGCCAGGCCCTGACCCGCACGCTCCTGCTGGTCGACGAGATTCACCGCTGGAACCGGGCCCAGCAGGACGCCCTGCTCCCCCATGTCGAGGAGGGTCTGGTCGTGCTGGTCGGCGCGACGACGGAGAACCCCGGGTTCGAGGTGATCCCGGCGCTGCGCTCCCGTTGCTGGCTGCTACAGCTCCAGCCCCTCGATCCGGAGAGCCTGCGCGCCCTCCTGCAGCGCGCGCTGGACGACGAGGCGCGAGGCCTGGGCGGCCAGCGGCTGACCATCGAGCCGGAGGCGCTGGACGCGCTGGTCGGAGCGGCAGGCGGAGACGCGCGACGGGCGCTCTCGACCCTCGAGCGCGTCACCGGCGGCCTGGCCGTGGGGGCACGCGTCACCTTGGACAGCGTGGCCGATCTTCTCGGACGCCGCGATCTGAAGCATGACGCCAGCGGAGACGCCCACTTCGACGTGGTGAGCGCCTTCATCAAGAGCCTACGGGGTAGCTCGCCCGACGGCGCGCTCTACTGGCTGGCGCGGATGCTCGAGGCGGGAGAGGATCCC
>CAZKWG010000054.1:18195-18704 GCA_964556105.1 uncultured Enterobacterales bacterium
GCGCCGAATGGTGGTGTTCGCCGCCGAGGACATCGGCAACGCCGAGCCACGAGCGTTGACCGTAGCGGTCGCGGCGGCGGAGGCGACCCATCTGCTCGGGATGCCCGAGGCGCGGATCCCGCTCGCCCAGGCGGCGGTCTTTCTCGCGACCTGCCCGAAGTCGAACGCGAGCTATGTGGCGATCAACGCCGCCATCGAGGCGGTTCAGAAGCACGGGGGCCTGCCGGTCCCGAACCATCTCCGCAACGCGCCCACCTCGGTCGCGAAACAGCTCGGGCACGGGGCGGGCTATCGCTACCCGCACGACTTCCCCGACGCCATCGTCGAGCAACGCTACCTGCCCGCCGAGCTCGAGGGCGCCAGCTTCTACCGGCCCACGGATCGAGGGCAGGAGAAGACCATCGGGGAGCGCCTGCGCTGGTGGATGGGGCGGCTGCGCGAGCGGTCCTGAGGACCTGGACCAGCGGGGGTCTGGAACACGAAGAACCCCCGACGGGGTTGAGACCGTC